>NZ_JBZVFG010000015.1:0-78465 GCF_058402785.1 Candidatus Magnetaquiglobus sp. | reverse complement strand
GAGAACCCCCTCACCCCCCAACCGTGAACCTCCCTTACGGGAGTTCCACGGTAAAAAGACGTGAAAATCGCTTTTTTTGAAGAGCGCGCCAAAGACCAAAGACTTCAAGACAAAGACGCCGGAAAAGTCAAAATCAAAACCTCGGAGGCTCTGCCTCCAAACCTCCGCCGGGGACCTTCGGTCCCCCGTCCCCCGCGACGGTTGAAGTTCCTTCTCCCGCCTCAATGCCTGAAATGCCGCACCCCGGTGAACAACATCGCCATGCCATGCTCGTTGGCCGCCTGAATCACCTCTTCATCCCGAATCGACCCGCCCGGCTGAATGACCGCCGTGGCCCCCGCCGCCGCCGCCGCGTCAATCCCATCCCGGAACGGGAAGAAGGCATCCGAAGCCATCACCGATCCGGCCACCGGATTGCCGGATCGCCCGGCAGCCAAAGCCGCATCGTTGGCCTTGGCAATGGCAATGCGCGAAGAGTCCACCCGACTCATCTGACCGGCACCTACCCCAACCGTGGTCAGATCACGGGCGTAAACGATGGCGTTGGACTTGACATGCTTGGCGATCTTCCAGGCAAACAACAGATCACGCCGCTCCTCGGGCGTGGGCGCACGCCGCGAAACCAACTTGAGATCCCCCTCGCGCAACTCGCCAACATCCGGTTGCTGCACCAACAACCCCCCAACCACCCGCTTGAGATCCATTTTCAACAACCCCTCGCGGGAGACGACCGGCGCCAACGGCGAGGAGGTCTCCAACAGCCGGAGATTGTTTTTTCCAGACAAGATCTTGCGGGCCGCCTCGGTGAAACCCGGCGCGATGATCGCCTCGATGAAGGTGGTGGCGATCTCCTTGGCCAATGGCTCGTCCACCGGACGGTTCACCGCGATCACCCCACCAAAGGCCGAAACCGGATCCGTGTCACGGGCACGTAAATAAGCGGTGAGCAGATCCGGATCCGTGGCCACGCCGCACGGGTTGGTGTGCTTGATGATGGCGATGGTGGGCTCGGAAAACTCGCGCACCAGCTCGAAAGCACCGTTGGCGTCATTGATGTTGTTGAAAGATAGCTCCTTGCCCTGCAACTGACGGGCATGGGCGATGTTGCCGCCCGCCGGGGAGCCGTCCCGATAGAAGGCGGCACGCTGATGGGGGTTCTCGCCGTAACGCATCTCCTGCTGCTTGACGAATTGCAGGGTGAGTACCTCGGGAAACATCCCCGGCTTGTTGTCCGCATCCAGCGCGGTGAGCCAGTTGGCGATGGCGGCATCGTAGGCGGCGGTGCGCGCGAAGGCCTTGCGGGCCAACTCGGCGTTGGTGCGCGCCGATACCGCGCCATGATTGGCACGCATCTCGGCCAATACCCGGACGTAATCCTCGGGATCGACCAGCACCGTCACCCAACGGTGATTCTTGGCTGCGGAACGGATCATGGCCGGACCGCCGATGTCGATGTTCTCCACCGCCTCCTCCAGAGTACACCCCGGACGGGCTACCGTGGATTCGAAGGGGTAGAGGTTGATCGCCAGCAGATCGATCGGTTCCAGATCGTGCTCTTTCATCTGGGACTGGTGCTTGCGGTTGTCGCGCACCCCGAGCAGTCCACCGTGAATGCGTGGATGCAGGGTCTTGACACGCCCGTCGAGCATCTCCGGAAACCCGGTGAAATCCGAGACCTCGGTCACCGCCACGCCATTGCCCTGCAACGCGCGCGCCGTGCCGCCGGTGGAAAGAATGCTCACGCCCATGGCGGCCAGTCCCTCACCGAGAATGGCCAGTCCGGTTTTGTCCGATACGCTGATCAAGGCGCGTTTGATGGGGATCATGCTCATGTGTGGTTCGACAACCGTTAACGGTTCCTCTGCAAAAGGGCGGCAAAAAAGCCGTCGCACCCGGCGACGTGCGGCAGAATCACGAGATCCCGCTCCTGGAAGTATAATCCCGCGTACCCTTGCGCCGCCAGGGGCGGCATGGCAGAGAGATGTCGAAAGTTCTGATTTTCATTAACAAATCGTTCGACCACCGCCTGGTTCTCCTGGCGCAGCAGGGAACAGGTGGCGTAGACGAGCCGTCCGCCGGGCCTGAGCAGCGTGGCGGCGGCGTTGAGCAGGGCGCTCTGCCGGTCGGCAAGCGCGGCGATCTGGGCCGGGTCAAGATGCCATTTGATCTCCGGGTGACGGCGCAGGGTGCCGGTGCCGCTGCATGGGGCATCGACGAGCACGGCATCCACCTTGCCGACGTGTGGCTTGAACCACGGGTCGCGCTCATGACGCAGCGTTTGGACCCGCACCAGGCTGGTCCGGGTGCGGCGGGTGCGTTGGGTGAGCCGGTTGAGACGGCGGGCATCGGTATCCGTGGCCAGGATGCGTCCCTGGTTGCGCATCAGCGCGGCCAGATGAAGGGTCTTGCCGCCCCCGCCGGCGCACAGATCCACCACCGTCTCCCCCGGACGAGGCCCGAGCAGGGGGGCGATCCACTGGCTCCCCTTGTCCTGGATCTCGAACAACCCGTCGTGAAACGGCTCCAACGTGGTGACCGGCGGATGGCCGGTGAGTCGCAGGGCGTCGGGGGTATCCTCCAGGGGGAAGGTGTGGATGCCGGCGGCCAACAGACGCTGACTCAGGGTGTCGCGGTCGATGCGGGCGCGGTTGACGCGCATGTCGGTGGATGCCGGTTGGTTGAGGGACAGGCCGAGGGCCAGGGCCTGCTCTTCGCCCCATTGGGCGACGAACGTCTCCCAGAGCCAGTCGGGCAGGGAGCAGCGAATCGGCGCGGAGGAGACAAGGGTGGACGCGGCGGGGTTGTCCAGGTCGCTGGCGGCAGCGGCGACGAGTCGGGTCACCCGGTCGTTGCCGCCGGCGGATTCGGCGTCGGCTTCCAGTCGCCGCAGGTGTCGCAACGCATGAAACACCAGATCGCCCACCCGTGCCCGCTCCGTGGAGCCGGAGTTGCGTTGCGAGAAGAGTTGACGCAACGCCCCATCCGCCGAGGTGTGATGGTCGAGGATCTCTTCCAGGACGCGCTCGGCCAGTCGGTGGGAGAGATCGGGGGTCATGCGTCGGGCGCCTGCGTGTCGTTGGCCACGGTGACCTCGAGCACGCTGATCACCAGCACTGCCAGCGGCACCGCGAAAAAGACCCCGGCCACCCCCCACAGGGAACCGAACAGCAGCACCGCCAGCATGATCGTGGTGGGGTGGACGTGTACCGTCTCGCCGAGGATCATCGGCGCCACCAGGTTGCCATCCACCAGTTGCAAAATGCCGTAGATGACCAGCGGATGGGTGGCATCCCAGGTAATGCCCCATTGCAGGATGCCGAGCACGATCACCGGGATGGTCACCACGGCCAGCCCCAGAAAGGGGATCAGCACCGACAGGCCGGTCAGCACCGCCACCAGAAAGGCATACTGAAAGCCGATCAGCACGAAGCCGAGATAGCTGGCCGATCCCAACAAGAGCATCTCCCAGAACTTGCCGCGAATGTACCCGCCCACCCCGGCGTTGACCTCGCGCAGCACCTTGACCAGCAGGGTGCGCTCCCTGGGCAGATAACGGGAGAAGGCTCGCAGCAGTTCGGTTTTGTCCTTCATGAAAAAGAAGATCAGAAACGGTACCAGAAGCAGGTAGACCAGCATCGACACCAACCCCGGCAGCCCCCCCTTGAGCAGCACGGAGATCGACTCGGCGGCCCACCCCTGGGATTTTTCCACCAGGCCCAGCAACATGCTCTCCGCGAACGGGGTGTCGATGAATCCGGAGGCCGAAAGGGTGATCTGATGCAGCAGGGCTTTCAAGGTTTCGGTGATTCTCGGGATTTCGGTCGAAACCCGCGACAGTTCCTGGGCCAGGGCCGGGACCAGGCTGAAAAAGAAGGCGATTCCGAGCAGGATGAAGAGGCTGAATACCAGCAGTACCGCCAGGATGCGCGGCACGCGCAGCCTCTCCAGCGGGCGAACCATCCCTTCCAGGAGATAGGCCAACACCACGGCGGTCAGGTAGGGGGCCAGGGCCGAGCCGAAAAAGGTGATGGTGAGCACCGCGCCGAGCAGGGCCAGGAAGAGTCCCATGAACTGGGGGTTGTGGAGTTTTTGCAGGTATCCGGCGAGCAGGGGGGGCATGGCTTGGGAGTCTCCTCAAAGGCTCGTTCAGGTATGGCTCGACCCTGTTGTTTCGGAATGGCGATCCCATGTCGTTCATGGGCGATTCGATTGTTCGCGATCGCAAGGAGAAGCGGCAAGTCGATGCTTGTTCGGATGGCCTGGATGATTATAGCCAGAAATTCCGTCCACCAACAGGATTCATGCGGGCCAGGAGGGTGCGATGCCGCATAAGGGTTGACTTGAGTCAAGAATGGAGCGTGAATCGACCGCTTCTCCATCGGCGTGATCGGATCGGGGTGCGTGACAGAAGGGGTTGCACGAGAAGCGGGCGGAAACGTCGAATACCCGCCGCCGCGGGTGGCCTGGCACCGGGAGTCGGGTGAGGACGCCGCCCCGCCGGGTCTCCGGCGCCGGGTTCCCGGCGTGGGGCCTCGCCCGGACTCAATCGTCGTTGACCACCTTGGCCGCGCCCAGAGGCAGACGTCCGTGCAGCAGATCCAGGAACGACTCCCGACCCAGGGGTGGGGAGAAGAAAAATCCCTGCACTTCGTCGCCCCCCTGTTGTTTGAGAATGTTCAACTGCTGATCGCTCTCCACCCCCTCGACCACCACCCGCAACCCCAACTGCTGGGCCATGGAGATGATCGCCGAGGTGAACGAGGCGTTGCGTCCATCCGGGGTGAGATCCTTCACGAACGACCGGTCGATCTTGATCACCTGGATCGGCAGGCGTTTGAGCAGCGCCAGGGAGGAAAAGCCGGTGCCGAAGTCGTCCATGGCGATGGAGATGCCCAGATCGCGCAGCTGATTCAAGGTCTCGGCGGCCTGTTCGGGATTGCCGAGCATCATGCTTTCGGTGATCTCGAGTTCGAGATTCTTGGCGGGAAAGCCGGTTTCGACCAGGGTCTCCTCGACCATGCTCACCAACCGTTCGCCGTCGCGGAATTGCAGCGCGGAGAGATTGACCGCCAGTCTCAGGTCGGTGAATCCCTCCTCGATCCAGAGGGTGGCATCGCGACAGGCGGTGCGCAACACCCAGGCCCCCACCTGGGTGATCAGGCCGGTTCCCTCGGCCAGGGGGATGAACTGCTTCGGAAACAGCACGCCCTCGCGGGGATGGTCCCAGCGCACCAGCGCCTCCATGCCGGAGAGTCGTCCGGTGGCCAGGCGGATCTTGGGTTGATAGTCGATGAAGAACTCATCGTTCTGAAAGGCGAGGCGCATCTCCCCCTCGAGGGTCATGCGCTGGTGGGCCTGACGATCGATCTCCTCGGAAAAAAAACGGAAGGCGTTGCGACCCGACTGCTTGGCCAGATACATGGCCGAGTCGGCGTTGCGGGCCAGATCGTGGGGAGTGGCCCCGTCGTCGGGGAACATGCCGATGCCGACGCTGCCGGAGATGGCCACCTGCTGCCCCTTGAGAATGAACGGGGTGGAGAGTTGCTCGAGAATTTTTCGCGCCACCAGTTCGGCCATCGATTCGTGGAGGATGTCGGAGAGAATCACCGTGAACTCATCCCCGCCCAGGCGGGCCACGGTATCCGACTTGCGCACCACCCCTTTCAGGCGTCTGGCCACCTCGATGAGCAGGGTGTCCCCGGCATCGTGGCCCAGGGTGTCGTTGACCCACTTGAAGCGATCCAGATCCACGAACAGCAGGGCGAAGTGACGGCGGCGCCGTTCGCCCACCAGAACCGCCTGTTGCAACCGGTCGTGAAAGAGTTTGCGGTTCGGCAGACCGGTGAGGGCGTCGTACTCCGCCTGCTCGCGCAGTTGGGTTTCGAGTTTTTCGCGGCGCCGGATCTCCTCCTGGAGGCGGAGATTGGTTTTTTCCAGAATGTCGCGTTGTCTCTTCAAGGCCAGATGGGCGGCGACTCGCGCCCGCACCACCGCCGGATTGACCGGCTTGGTGAGAAAATCGACCGCACCCGCCTCGAAACCGCGCGTCTCCGCGTCCATGTCGTTCAACGCGGTCACCAGAATGACCGGAATCCCGCAGGTCGCTTCCTGGGCACGCAGCCATTGGCACACCTCGAACCCGTCGATTTCCGGCATCATCACGTCGAGGAGCACCAGATCCGGGTGGTTGGCGACCGCGCTGTCCATGGCGGCCTGGCCACTGGTGGCGAACAATACCCGACACTCCCGCAGGAGGATGTTCCCCAGCAGGCGGATGTTGTCGGGTGAGTCATCCACGACCAGAACCGTGGGTAGCGTTTCGACCGGTTCCATGGGTCTCTCCTTCCCTGCGCCGACGATCAGTGGTTCAACAGGTGCAACAAGGCATCCACGGTTTGTTTTGCCCTCGCCATCTCCAACCGGTCCATATGCCCGTGCAATCGGGTGACCACCTCATCGAACCCGTTCAGTTCGAAAAGAGCCCGCTCGATGCGTCGGTACACAACATCGCAGCGAATATCTCCCTTGTCCAACAAGATGCCTAATTCCTGTAGCGATTGCAACAGATTTTTTTGATCGATTGAACGCCCATTTATTTGGGTGTGGGGTCCCCGTGAGGGCGAGCCCTGGCCGGGGGATGAGGAGGGGCAACCCCCATCATGCCCTGAGCCGGAAACCTTTCCGGATGGACCGGAGGTGCGCTCGATCTCCTGGATCACCGCCAGCAGCGCGGCTTCGAGTTTGGGCATCCACACCTGGGCCGAGGGGGTGTCCCCCTTGCGCAGCGCGGTTTCCAGGGAACCGGCGATGCGGGCCAGTTCCACGGCATCGATGTTGGCTGCGGCCCCTTTGAGTTTGTGGACGCGGCGCAAGGCTTCGTCCCAGAGGTTCTGGTCGAAGGGTTCGCGGATCCACCCCGACGCGGTGGAGAACTCACGTCTGAAGTTGGCGATCAGCCGTTCTTGCAGGCCGGCATCCCCCTCGCAGCGTCGCAAGCCGGCGGCCCAGTCGATGGGGGTGTTGACCGGAGCGGGCATGGGCTCCACCCCCGGGGGCGTGGACGGTTCGGTCGCGGATGGGCCGTCGCACCAGAGGATCAGTTTTTTCAACAGCGCATCGACCATGATCGGTTTGGCCAGGTGGTCGCGCATGCCGGCTTCCAGACAGGATTGAACATCCTCGGCGAGCACGCTCGCGGTCATGGCGACGATCGGCGGTGCGTTTGGAAACGGCGCGAGGAGGCGGGTGGCTTCCAGACCGTCCATGACCGGCATCTGGATATCCATCAGCACCAGATCGAAGAACCCCGGATCCGCTGCCCGCACCGTCTCGACCGCCATGCGACCATCGTGGGCCTCGACCACCTGGATGCCCCGGCGGGTGAGAATTTCGCGGATCAGTTCGATGTTGTCGGCCAGATCATCGACCACCAGGATCCGTTTGCCGCGCAGCGCCTCGATGCCGCGCAGATCGTGGGCGGGCGCCTCGACCAGCGCGCGGGTCAACGCCTTGCCGAACCGCGCCATCACGGCATCGAAGAGGGCCGACGGGGTGACCGGTTTGTGGATGAAACTGCAGATCCCGGAATCCTTGGCCGCAGCCATGACCATTTCGCGGTCGAAGGCCGAGACCATGATGATCACCGGATGCAACGGGATCTCCGGATCGGCGATGATGCGGCGCGCGGTCTCCACCCCATCCATGCCGGGCATGGCCCAGTCCATCAGCACCAGCTCGACCGGTTCGCCGCGGCGGGCGGCGCGGCGCAACGCCAAAAGCGCCGCCTCGCCCGACTCCTCCGCCTCATGGACGAACCCCATGGCGCGCAGCAGGCCGGTGAGAATCTCCCTGGAGACCGGGTTGTCATCGACCACCAGAATCCGGCGTCCGCGCAGATCCTCGGGGGCCTGGAACGGATCGCGCCGGACATCCGGGGCCACGGGGAGACGGAGCACGAACGAAAAACGGCTTCCGGCCCCCGGTTTGCTGGACACGGTCAATGCGCCCCCCATCATTTCCACCAGGTTGCGACAGATCGCCAACCCCAACCCCGTTCCGCCGTAGCGTCGCGTCGTGGAGCTGTCCGCCTGTTGGAACGGTTGCATCAGCCGGTCGATCTGTTCGGCTTCGATGCCGATCCCGGTATCGTGGGTCACGAACGCCAGTTCCACCCAGTCGTGGCCCTCGGCGCGTTTTTCGACCGCCAGCACCACCTCGCCCTGGGCGGTGAACTTCACCGCGTTGTCGCACAGATTGGTCAACACCTGTCCCAGGCGCACCGCATCCCCGATCAACAGGCGCGGCACATCCAGGGGAATCGAGACCAGCACCTCGAGGGCCGGATTGGCGCTCGCCTTGGCCAGCACCCCATCGGTGACCCGTTCCATCAGCTGACACAGATCGAACGGCAATATTTCCAGCTCCAGTTTGCCGGCATCGATCTTGGAGAAGTCCAGCACGTCGTTGATGATGCGCAACAGCGACTCGGAGGCGGCCTGGATCTTGGTCAGGTAAGCGTGCTGCTGGTCCGAGAGGTCGGTCTGCTTCATCAGGTGGCCCATGCCCAGGATGGCATTCATCGGGGTGCGGATTTCGTGGCTCATGTTGGCCAGGAAGGCCCCCTTGGCGCGGTTGGCCAGCCGGGCCCGCTCCTCGCTGGCGCGCAGTTCGTCTTCCATCCGCTTGCGGTCGGTGATGTCCCGCGCCGCCACCACCAGCCCTTCCACGCGCCCGTCCCGGCGCTGGTATGGAAAATAGGAGACATCCATCCAGCGGCGACCCAGCGCGGGATAGTCGAACCAGGCCTGATAGTTGATCGATTCACCGGCCAGGCAGCGGTCCAGATTGCCGCGAATCTTCTGGAAGGTTTCGGTTCCGAGCAGTTCGGCGATGTCATGTCCCACGATGTCGCCTTGTTTGGCGCCGTGGGCGCGCAGATAGGTCGGGTTGACCGCTCGATAGATGTAGTCATGGCCGACAAAGGAGAGGTGATCCCTGGAGGCGGCCACGATGGCCGCGTATTGACGCAGGCTCTCCTCCACCTGGCGCCGTTCGGTGTGATCGACCAGAATCAGCCGATGCTCGACGATCGCGCCATGGACATCCATTTTCGGGGAGACCGACAGGGTGACCCACAGAATCTCGCCGGTGGATTTCTTGAGGGCCACCTCGCGATCCCGCACCCCCGGACCGGCGAGCAGGTACATCGTGGCCGGATCGGCCACCAGGTCCTGGAATTGGGCGCCATCGACATGCTGGAAATCCTGTCCGAAGAGCGTGTCGGCGGCGCGGTTGCCGCGCAGGATGCGCCCCGAACCGGCATCCACGGACAAGAAGGCCACGGGTGCGTTCTCGTAAAGATCGCGCATCAGCTGCTCGGAGGCGCGCAGGCTCTCCTCGGCCTGTTTCTGCCTGGTGCGATCGTTGAATACCGCGACGATTTCGCCGGACTCCAGCCGATAGACATGGTTCTCCAACCAGCCTTGGAGATGTTGATCCTCATAAAGGGTCACCGGGCGATGCTCGGAAATCCCGGTGCGGTGGACCCGCTGGAACACTTCGAAGAGACCGAAGTCGCGTATGCCGGGGAAGACCTCGCTGACCTTGCGACCCGTCACCAGGTCCGGGTCGGTGCGGGTGATGCGTCCACCGGCCTTGTTCAGCTCCTTGATCAGAAAATCCTCCCCATCGTTCCACGCCTCGTAGACCGCCACGCCGCTGGCCATGGCGTCGAAGAGGAGGCGATAGCGTCGTTCGTTGGCGGAAAGATCTCTTTCCAGGCGTTGTTTCTGGTGCCGTTCGCGCAGGTTGCGGATCCCCTCGGCCATCTGCACGGCCAGTTCGCGCAACAGGTCGATCTCCATCTCGTCGAACGCCCCGGCCTGGGCCGCATGGATGGTGAGCACGCCGATGGTGGTTTGATCGATGCGCAACGGCAGGGCGATGCAGGCGTGCAGACCCGTCGGACCGGGTGGAGAGGGAGGGGTGTCGGGCTGACCGGTGCGCAACTCCTGGATCACGCAGGGACGACCGGTGCGGATGGCCATGCTGGTGGGGCTTTTTTCCTGGGAGTCTTCGTCCCAGTGGAGAGGACGATCCAGGGGCGGAGCGGGGGGGTGACCGTGGGAGGCCACCGGTTGGACGCGGGTGTCGTCATTCGGATCGATCAGCCCCACCCAGGCGTACCGATATCCCGTTCCCTCGATCAGCACCCGACAGAGCCGTTCCAGCATCCCCCGCTCATCGTCGTTCGCGGAGAGGATCTCGGAGAAGCTCAACCGTCCACGCAAGGCGCGATTGGCCTGGGCCAGACGCTGCTCGTGCTCGCGGCGCTCGGTGATGTCCTCCTGCACGCCGATGAAGTGGCTGATCTCTCCGTCCGGATCGCGCACCGCCGCCACCGCCACGGATGATCGGTAGGATTCGCCGCTCTTCGTGCGACTCACCAGTTCTCCCCGCCAGGGTTGATCCGGGGTGCCCATCCGGGCGCCGGCGTGTGTCCCCTCGCGCAAGCCGAACCGTTCCAATCCGTTGGGCAGACCGATCAGTTCCGCGCGGGCATACCCGGTCAAGGCCTCGAAGCGGGCGTTGACATACTCCACCACCCCCTGGGCATTGGTGACGATGACTGCCGCCGGGCTTTGTTCCACGGCCACGAAGAGTTTGTGAAGTTCGATGGTCTGGCGATTCCGGGCCTCCAGGGCCCCTTTGGCCGTCCACAAGGTGATGGCCACGCTCCAGATGGCGAGCAGCACGTAGAGGCGGTTGATCAGGGCCAGCCAGACCGAGACCTCCTGCATGGGGGTCAACCAGAAATCCACGAGGACCAGCAGGGAGAGACCGGTGGCGGTGTGGAGGAATCGGTTCCGGGTGCCCGGCATCCACCACCCCAACAGCAGCACGGCCAGATACAGCACCCCGTCCGCGGAGTCGAGGGGCTGCGTGATGTCGAAGGCGAAGATCGCCCCGGTCAACAGCACGGCCAGCAGGGTGAGGCCCGGTCGTTCGATGAGGGATCGCAGGGATCCCGGATCCTGGTTGGTGGTCATCCTTCCTCGCGCGCGTTGGTTTTCGGTAGAGGTGATGGGTCGAGAGGATCTTTCTTCGGGTACTGTTCGGGGGTGGGGTGGGCTCCTCATCCCGGACAGTTGGATAGAAAAAATATTGCGTGACAAAATCCAGTTTTGAATTTTTTTATTGCTTTTGCATTGCGGTATGAATTATGATGCACTGCAACGATCTCGACAATGAGAATTCATGCATAATTCGGGAGAACCCTGACATGAGACTCGCGCTTCACCACGGCACCCTGCTGGAACCGGAAAACTGGTCCATCTTCAAGAAAATCCGGCCCTCGGCCTTGATCCCGGCCCTGCCGGTCTCCTGGTCCGTCTCCATCCCGGCCAAGACCTCTGCGCCCAAGGCCACGGCCCGGAAACGGCACGTCCCGACCCTCGACACCCTGTTCATCCGCTGGATGCGCATGGCCCTGATCGCCGCGCTCGTGGCGCTCTGGTCCCTGGCCGGCTGGGTGGTCGTCGATGCCCTGGGTATGATCTTCGCCTGATTCCCACCGGTTGCCCGTCATGAGGCGGGAAAGTGTCCGATCAACCCGCGGATCCCTTGGAGGGTTTCGGGTGGATCGGTGAAAACCCGGCTACCGCTTCGTTTCCTGCCGAGCACGCCGCATCGCTTTATCAGCGTTTGCTTCAAATCATTGCCAAGTCGCGCAAAATCGGCCACAATACCAAAGAACACGCCTTGTGCCGTGAACCCCCCCCGTGGGGGGATTCCGGTGCGATGGGAGAGGGGACCTTCCCCAATCAAGCCCGTGCATCCCTTCCAACCTTAGTTCAAGAAGGATCCGTCCATGAATAAACAGCTCCTCGCGGCGACGCTTGGGGTCGCGCTGCTTTGCGGAACCGCCACGCTTCAGGCCGCCCAGCCCCAGGAAAACCAACCCTTCACCCAAGCCGAACTGGATCGCTTCGTCGCCGATTATCCGGGACTGGTTCAGTGGCTCGGCAAACAGAAACCCCAGTTTGATACGGCGCGCACCCCCTGGTTGGTCGCGAGCATGCGCGGTGATCCGAACTTCAATGCCCAGTTGAAAGAGAAGAACTGGGATCCGGATCGCTTCCACTACCTGCTCAACCACATCAACACCGGGTTGGCGCTGGTGGAGTCGGAGAAGGGGCAGGCCGAGACCCAGGCCCGCATCGCCAGGGAGCGCCAGGAGAACGAGGCCCGCATCGCCAGGGAGCGCCAGGAGAACGAGGCCCGCATCGCCAAGGAGCGCCAGGAGAACGAGGCCCGCCAGGCCGAGGGGCGCAAGCGGATGGAAAAGGAGATGGCCGCGGCCAACAAGCGCATGCGGGATCAGCTCGAGGCGCAAAAGGAGCAGATCCGCGCCAACCCCTACATTCCACCGTATGAGAAACAGCGCATTCTCGCCCAAATGGCGCGCGACGTCCAGAGTAATGCCGCGCCCGCGAATCTCCCGGCGACCACCCAGGTCGATGCGGTGGAGGCCGCTCGCCAACGGCAGGCCGCATGGATCGATACCCAGGAGCGGCAGATTCGCGCCAATCCCTTCATGCATCCCATGCAGCGTCAGCAGTCCCTCGATCAGCTCGATCAGGCGAAAAAATCCCTGAAGTCCGTCGTCTTCCCGGCGAATGCCGCTCCCGCCGCGGCCCATCCCTCCGATCCGGCGGCCCTGCGCGCCGACATGGAGAAGATGCACAAGCAGTGGTTCGCCAACCAGAAACAGGTGATCAACAACGCTCCCACCATGCCGCCGGCGCAAAAGAAGATCGCCCTGGATCAGCTCAAGAGTTCGGAACAGCAATTCACCGAGACCATGGCCAGGCAGGCCGACATCCCCGCCATCCTCCCCAAGGAGGAGAAGGCGCTGATCGAATCCCGGCAGAGCAAGCTCACCGAGCTGTTTGCGGTCAAGTAGTCATCGCGTCGCCGATGGCGTGGCGATCGCCGCGCCATCGGCGTGTCGGTCCGGGCATGGTCGGGTCCGCTTCGGGCATGGTCGGTCCGCTTCGGGCATGGTCGGGTCCGCTTCGGGCACGGTCGGGTCCGCTTCGGGCATGGTCGGTTTCGCAGGGCGCTTACGGGCTCAAGAAGACCCTCAGGGCCTTGTGGACCGGACCGAACTGGCCGCGCACCCGTTCCAGGGCGACCTCGGCCTCGTGCCAGTTCCGCCCCTTGATGCACTCGTGCAACTGCCGGGTGTGTGGCTGCAACTGCGGGAAGATGGTGTTGGCCATGCTCCCTTTCAAGACATGGGCCGTGGCACGGGCCGCCTCGTGCTCCCCGCCGATCAGATCCCGCTCCAGACTGTCCAGAAGCTCCGGAATCTGCGTGATCAGCAGACCGGCCACATCGCGAAAATCCTCCTCCGGCAGGCCGATCGACTCCATGGCGCTCAACAGGATCTCCACATCGCTTTTTTCGGGCGCGACCACCGTTTCCGGGATGGGCGGGGCGATGGTTTGGAAGCCTGGCGCGGTTTGGAAGCCTGGCGCGGCAGCGAGGAGGGATGGCATCTTCTGAACGGGCGTGAGATGCCGTTCCAGGACCGCCCGCAACTCCGCGAGGGTGACCGGCTTGGAGAGAAATTCGGACATGCCCGCCTCTTCGCCACGCTGCCGGCTTCCGGTCGTCACGTTGGCGGTGAAGGCCAGAATCGGCACCGGCGGCAACTCCCGTTCCCGCTCCCACGCCCGAATCCGTCGGCTCGACTCGTATCCGTCCATGCCGGGCATCTGGCAATCCATGAGCACCAGATCGAAATCCCGCGCCATGAACCGTTCCACCGCCTCCTGACCGTCCCGCGCGCCGATCACCCGACTGGCCACGCACCCCAGGCGGGTCAGCATGCCGCGCGCCACGGTGACATTGGCGGCATGATCGTCCACCACCAGGATGTGGGCGTCGTATTGGACCGAATCCGCCTCGCGACGCTGGGCCGGGGTCACCACCGGACAGCTCGCCCCCTCCCTGGGCAGAAGCAGCCACTCGATGGCCAGACGCAACCGTTCGGCGCTCACCGGTTTTTTCAGACAGATCGAGGTGCCGGGCAGGTCCGAGGCATCATCCCACCCCTGATCCAGCATGTCGGTCAACAGGATGAATTTCCAACGCGAATCCCCATCCCGCAAGGCCCGATAGGTGAGGGGATTCTCCTGGCCCGGCTTCTGGTTGAGCAGCACCAGATCATACGGATGGCCCTCCTGTCTGGCATGCCGCAGGACGGACAGGGCGGTTTCGGTCTCGGCGACGAAATCGAAACGTGAGCCGAACAGCTCGAACACATCCTCGAGAAACAGCCGTTGCAGTCCGTCGATCTCGACCCCCAGCACGCGCAGATGCTTGAAGAGATCCCGTCCCGGCTCGACGCCGGCCCCCTGGGGTTGCTGATGGAGCTGGATGCTGAAATGAAAGATGCTGCCGGTCCGGGCATGGGGGTTGTCGTCAACCCCGATTGCGCCACCCATCCGTTCCACCAGACGCCGGCTGATGGCCAGTCCCAGGCCGGTGCCGGGAAATCCTTGCGCCCGATGCTCCTCGGCACGGGCGAACATGTCGAAGATTCGTTCGCGATCGCTTTCCGGCACCCCCGGTCCGGTGTCGCGGACCTCGAAAAGATACTCGGTGCGCCCTTCGCTGCCCGGTCCCACCGGACCACCATGCAGCTCGACGCTGCCGCGTTCCGGGGTGAACTTGATGGCATTGCCGAGCAGGTTGGTGAACACCTGTCGCAGCCGGTTCACATCCCCGCGTACCGCCGTCGGCATGCCGTGGGGAAAGAACGGGGTCAGCTCGATCTCCTTGGTATGGGCCAGGGTCGCCAGAATCAGGGCCGATTCGTCCACGAGCGCGCGCAGATCGAAATCCACCTCGTCCAGCTCCAGCCGATCGGCCTCCATCTTGGAAAAATCCAGCACATTGTCGATCAGCGCCAAGAGCGTCTTGCCGGATCCATACGCCAGTCGCACCTGTTCGCGTCGTTCGTAATCCAACGGCGCCTCGCGCAACAGCTCCAGCATCCCCAGCACCACGTTCATGGGGGTGCGGATCTCGTGGCTCATGATGGCCAGAAATTCGCTTTTGGCCCGACTTTCGGAGATGGCGCGCGCCAGATCTGCCTCGAGTGTCGCGATTGTTTCGATCAGCCGGGTTTCCATCGGGGATGGCGCGGGGGTCACCGGGCCGGGCGTGGCGGATGTTTCGACCGGTTTGGATGTGACGGAGGGCTCGATCGGCTTGGGCATCACCATGGGCGCGGGGGGAGAGGGCGCGTCATGCTGGCGGGCGCCGATGCGCATGCCTGCCCCGAACGCGCCCCCCAGGGCCAGCGCCACCGCACCCGCGACCGGGCCTCCCGCCACCGCGCATCCCGTCGCGACCGCGATCCAGACCAGCCAGGGTTGCCAGGAGATCCCCCCCTGGTCACCGTCTTCGCGTCGATTCCTCACCGGGCCCCCCTTCCGCGCGTCACGACATTCCCCCGGATGTTGAGTCGCTCACACGAAAAAAAGTTCATCGAAACGGACCACCGTCTCCAACATTCGGATCACGAGTTGATTAAGTTCCGCGTCATCTTCGGTCTTCTCGATCCCGCGCAACACCACCAGCAGCTCCAGCCAGGCCGCCAGATGGGCATGATCGATCTGTGCGGCGAGCGCGGTGAGGGACTGCATGGCCAGCAACCGCTCCCGCGCGATCTCCCGGAGCGCCTCCCGGAGTTCCGCGTTGATTCCATCGACGCGCAGTGCGTCGATGCCGGCGCGCATCGTCGGCGGCTCTGGCCACCAGGTATTGTTCTCGGGCAGATGCACGGGTTTCCAGGCGGCCAAGCAGGGATCGACCAGCGGAGCCAGAAAAGCGCGCAGGGTCCCTTTCCAGGCCTGGCGGGTATCCACGATGGCCCGCTTTTCATACAGGGCGAACAGCACCACCAGAAAGCCACCCTGCATGCAAAAGCCGATCAGTTGGGGCAGCAGGGTCCGGGTGACGCTGGTCTCCGAGTAGAGCCACAGTGTCAAAAACGGGGCCGCCGCGAAGAACATCACCAGAAAAAACAGGTAGAACAGAAAGAACCCCTTGAGCCAGGAGACCTTCTCCTCCAGAAACCGGATGCGCATGTCAGCCCTCGTCCATCATCAAGAGTACACCCAATTTTTCAGGATGCCGGCATCCCGGCATCCCAACCATCGTCGAGGCATGTCCCAGAGTCGGGTTGGCGATGCCCTCATCACCCGCGCCGGCTTGGGCCATGGCCCAACCACCGCTCATGCATCGAGTCGCGCGGTATCCAGCAACACCGTCTGGATCTGATCCCCGACCAGCATCACCACCCCTTCGCGGATCAGATGGGCGGCCTCCAGGTAGCGAAAGGCATAGATGCGCCGGAGTCTCAACCTGCCGTGCCCGTCCCGCGCGAAGCCCAGCGACTTCAAGGAGACCGTCTCGTCGAGCCACGCCCAGGCCATGCGGTGGCAGATGACGCGTGCCTCGGCGCAGGCGATCTCCCGCGCCCGCATGGAGCCATGCCATACCCATGCCAACACCAACAGGGAAAGAATGGCCCACGGTTCCATGTGCGTGCATCACCCCAGCCAGTCGAGACCGGCATAGATCTCATCCAGGGTGACCTCCAGCTCCAGGGGTTCCAGATGCAGGCGGGTGTGGCGTCCGATCAGATCGAGCACCCGCCACCCCGCGCCATCACGCCGCCAGTATTCCACATGACAGGCCACCGAGGAGACCAGCAGGATGGCCTGGACGCTCGGAAGGGTTCGATAATCGGCGAGTTTCAGCCCGCGATCATGCGTGCGCGTGGTGGGAGAGAGGATCTCAACGATCACCAGGGGATGGGTCCCTTCACGCCCATCGGGGGTCAACGGGGTGCAATCAATGGTCAGATCGGCCTGATAATAGGCGTCGTCCCGTTTTGGCGGATGGATGCCGGCCTCGACCAGTACCATGCACGGCGGACGCAACCGGCTATTCATGGTTGCGGCGAGATTGGCGGTCATTCTGGAATGGACGCGCGACGGCGGCGACATGGCGACGATCCGGCCATCCACCAGTTCATGTCGCGTATCCCCCTCTTCTCCCTCCCAGGCCAAAAATGCCTCGACCGTCACGGGATTTGGTTCCGGCTTGACGTGAGTTGACATGGGTTGATCTCCTCTTTGAAGAAAATCACAAAACCGATTCACCTTTTCGACCATCTTGACGTATGATACCCGATTCCCACTCCTTGCAAACCGGAAATCCAAGCAAACATGGCCGTGATCGGTACTCGTGACGTGAAACTCGCCTTCGGTGGTCCGCTTCTGTTGGATGAGGCGAGCTTTTCCATGGACAAGGGCGAGCGGGTCTGCCTGGTGGGTCGCAACGGCACCGGCAAATCGACCCTGCTGCGCCTGTTGGCCGGGATGTGCCAACCCGACGAGGGGGAGGTTATCCGCGCCAAGGGGATCACCATCGCCACCCTTGATCAGGAGGTGCCTGGCGATCTCGAAGGGGTGGCCCGCGAGGTGGCCCTGCCGGACTCCGCACCTCTCCATCCCGAGGATCTGCCGCGGGTGGCGGCGCGGGTCGAAAGCCTTCTGGCGCTGCTCGGCCTCAACGGCGATGCGCCCTTCGCCACCCTTTCCGGCGGTCTCAAGCGCCGGGTGCTGCTCGCCCGCGCCCTGGCCGCCGAGGCCGACGTGCTGCTGCTCGACGAGCCCACCAACCACCTGGACATGGCCACCATCGAACAGCTCGAGGGGGTGATCAAGGGGTATCGGGGGGCCTTGCTCTTCATCACCCACGACCGGATGTTTCTAGAAAGGATCGCCACCCGCATCCTGGAGCTGGATCGGGGACGGCTCACCGACTGGCCGGGGGATTACCGGCTCTATCAGCAGCGCAAGGAGGCGGCCCTGGACTCCGAGGCGGTCACCAACGCCCTGTTCGACAAGCGTCTGGCCCAGGAAGAGACATGGATCCGCCAGGGGATCAAGGCGCGCCGCACCCGCAACGAAGGGCGGGTGCGCGCCTTGGAGAGGATGCGCGGGGAGCGCCGGGCGCGGCGCGAGCTGGAGGGACGGGTCCGTCTGCGCGCCGAGCTGGCGGAAAAATCGGGCAAACTGGTCGCCGTGGCCGAGGAGGTGGGCTACCAGTACGATGGCGTGCCCTACATCCGGAATTTCTCCACCGTGGTGCAGCGTGGCGACAAGATCGGCATCATCGGACCCAACGGGTGCGGCAAGACCACGCTGTTGAATCTGCTGCTCGGACGGCTCGTTCCGCAAGCCGGTTCGATCCGGCTCGGCACCAACCTGGAGGTGGCCTATTTCGATCAGTTGCGCGCCGGACTCGACGAGGAGAAGACGGTCGCCGACAACGTGGCCAACGGACGCGAGATGGTGAGCGTGGGCGGTCAGACCCGTCACATCATCGGCTATCTGCAAGACTTCCTCTTTCCGCCGGCCCGTGCCCGCTCCCCGGTGAAGATCCTCTCCGGCGGGGAGCGCAACCGGTTGTTGTTGGCCAAGCTGTTCTTGAACCCGGCCAACATCCTGGTCATGGACGAGCCCACCAACGATCTGGACACCGATACCCTGGATCTGCTCGAGGAGCTTCTGGCCGATTACGCCGGCACGCTGCTGCTGGTGAGCCACGATCGGGCCTTTTTGAACAATGTGGTCACCAGTTGCCTGGTCTTCGAGGGGGAGCCGGGAGAGATTCGCGAGTATGCCGGCGGTTATGACGACTGGTTGCAACAGCGACCGCCCCCGCCGGTGGTCGCGGCCCCGGCGGTGGTCCGGAAGGCCGCTCCCAGGCCACCGCCACCTGCGCCGAAAAAAGCAACGGGCCTCTCCTACAAGGAGCGGCGCGAGCTGGAGGGGCTGCCGGCCCGCATCGAGGCTTTGGAGGCCGAACAGGGTGTCCTGCACGCGGCCATGGCCGAGGCGACCTATTATCGGAACTCTCCGGAACGGTTGGCCGCGGATCAGGCGCGGCTGACGGCCCTGGAGTCGGAGTTGGGCGCGGCCTATGCCCGCTGGGAGCTTTTGGAGGGGATGGATCAGTAACGGCCTGCAACAGCGCCAATACGCGCCGTGCGACTCGCCGATCGATCTCTGCTCAAGAATGGGAGATCTTTCAGGAATTCCGGGTGACCCACCGCCGCCAACACGCGCCGTGCGACTCGCCGATCGATCTCTGCTCAAGAATGGGAGATCTTTCAGGAATTCCGGGTGACCCACCGCCGCCAACACGCGCCGTGCGACTCGCCGATCGATCTCTGCTCAAGAATGGGAGATCTTTCAGGAATTCCGGGTGACACACCGCCCAATGATCCTGAGGCTGTTCGGCTCATGTCCGTCCAACAGGCGCCAAAGGGCCGAGGTCCCGGTCGGAGGCAGGGGGGGCCGTCTGGCCCGCTTGAGTGCGGTCGGCAACCGTTCCGCATCGCGGGAAGCGCGCGGCAACGGGTTGTAACTTGCATGATGGGGGGAGAACCCCCTCACCCCCGTACCACGGACCTCCCTTCGGGAGTTCCATGGTGACGAATTTCCACCGGCAGGACGGTTCTCCCGCTCTCTGGTCCGGAATTTGCGTTTGTTTTTCAGTTGTGGCCGCTCGCGGACCGTTTGACAAGCCGAATCCATCCTCTCATGACCGTGGCATGCCCGGCAGGGAGGTGCGCGGTGGGGGCGGGGCGCTCCCCCAGCCATCATTTTCAGAGCAGGTGCAAGCCTTTGAAGATCACCCTCGTCACCACGGGACGGGCCGATTACGGCCTGCTCTCGCCTTTGATCCAGGCGATCCGGGGCGAGGCGCGACTGACCCTGGAGATCGTCGCCACCGGCGGTCATCTCGTCGAGGCCCAGGGCGGGACGCTCCGTTTCATCCAGGCGGACGGACATGCGGTGACCCCGATCCCCATGACCCCGGAGGTGGACTCCGAGGATGGGATCTGTCGCGCCGTGGCTGCGGGGTTGAGCGGTTTTTCCAGCCATTTCGCCCGCCTGCGGCCCGATCTGGTGCTGGTGCTCGGCGACCGCTTCGAGTTGTGGGCGGTCTGCATGGCGGCGGTGCTCCACAAAATCCCCATCGCCCATCTGCACGGCGGCGAAACCACCCTGGGCGCCATCGACGACACCATCCGCCACACGGTCACCAAGATGGCCACCTGGCACTTTCCCGCCCTGCCGGAGTATGCGCGGGTGATCCTGGCCATGGGGGAACATCCCGAACGGGTGCATGTGGTCGGCGCCCTGGGCATCGACGCCATCGTCAACACGCCGCCCCTGGAACCGGCGGAACTGACCGCCCTGACCGGCATCGATTTCTCGGTCAACCCGGTGGCGCTCCTCACCTACCATCCGGTCACCCTCGACGATCACGCCGAGGCCGCCCGGCAGACCGCCACCATCCTGGAAGCGCTCACCGGAACCGATCTGACCACCCTGATCACCATGCCCAACCTGGATGCCGGAGGCGCGGCGATCCGTTCGACCCTCGAACGCCACTGCCTGACCCATCCGGAGAGGTTCCGCCTTGTCAAGAGTCTGGGACAACGGGGCTATCTGACCGCCATGCGCCATGCCGCGCTCATGATCGGCAACTCCTCGAGCGGCATCCTGGAGGCCGCCTCCTTCCGGCTGCCGGTGATCAACATCGGCGACCGTCAGGCCGGTCGTATCCGGGCCGGCCATGTGCTGGACTGCCCGTGCGAGGCCGGAGCGATCCGCCAGGCGCTCGGAACGGCCCGTTCCGCCGCGTTCCGCGCTTCGCTCGCCACCCTGGTCAACCCTTATGGGGATGGATGCACGGCCCCGCGCATCGCGCGGATCCTGGCCGGTCTGGATCTCAGCGCGCGTGCGGATCTGTTGAAAAAAGGCTTTCATGCGTTTTCAGGAGCCCTCCCGAGATGAAACCTTCCCAAACGACCCGCGCGTATGTGATCGCCGAGGCGGGCGTCAACCACAACGGTGATCTGGACCTGGCCCGGCGTCTGGTGGATGCCGCAGCGCAGGCCGGCGTGGATGCGGTGAAGTTCCAGACCTTCCGCGCCGAGGATCTGGTCAGCCGGCACGCCCGCAAGGCCGATTATCAACGGCTCTCCACCCATCCCGAGGAGTCGCAGCTGGCCATGATCCGCCAGCTCGAACTCGACCACGCCGCGCATCGGATCCTGTGCGACCATTGCCGCGAACGGGGCATCGCCTTTCTCTCCACCCCCTTCGATCCGGTCAGTCTCGAGTTCCTCGTCGCCGGGATGGGGCTGGAGACGATCAAGCTCTCCTCGGGGGAGGTGACCAATGGTCCGTTTCTGGTGCGGGTCGGCGCCACCGGCAAGCGGGTGATCCTCTCCACCGGCATGTCCACCCTGGACGAGATCGCGGTCGCCCTGGGCGCCTTGGCCTTCGGCATGCTCATGGGGGGGGCTCCGCCCGAGCCCGACGACTTTTCCAGGGCGCGACGTCATCCCGAGGGGGCCGCACGGTTGCAAGAGAACGTCACGCTGCTCCACTGCACCACCGAATATCCCGCCCCCTTCGCCGAGGTGAACTTGCGCGCCATGGAGAGCCTCGGCGACACCTTCGGTCTGCCGGTGGGGTACTCGGACCACACCCCCGGCATCGCCATCCCGATCGCGGCGGTGGCGCGGGGGGCGTGCGTGATCGAAAAACACTTCACCCTGGATCGTACCCTGCCCGGACCCGACCATCGCGCCTCCCTGGAGCCCGATGAGCTGACAGGCATGGTCGAGGCGATCCGCCAGGTGGAGTTGGCACTGGGCGACGGTCGCAAGCGGCCCATGCCCTCCGAGATCGGCAACCGGGAGGTGGCCCGCAAGAGTCTGGTCGCCATCGCCCCGATCCGGCGTGGCGAGTCGTTCACCAGCGCCAATCTCGGGGTCAAGCGTCCGGGGAACGGGATTTCACCCATGGCCTACTGGCAATGGCTGGGACGCGTCGCCAGCCGGGACTATCCCCTCGATGCCCTCATCGAACCGTAATACAGGAGTTGTTGGCCATGATAGGCGCCGAAACCGTGTTGGCCGTGATTCCCGCCCGTGGTGGCTCCAAGGGGGTGATGCGCAAGAATATCCGTCCCTTGGTCGGCAAGCCGCTTCTGGCCTGGAGTATCGAGGCGGCGCGGCTCTGTCCGGAGATCGACCGGTTGATCCTCTCCTCCGAGGATGACGAGATCATCGCCACCGCCCGCGCCCATGGCTGCGAGGTGCCGTTTCCGCGCCCTCCGGAGTTGGCCGGCGACGACGCGCGCGCCATCGACGTTGCCCTGCACCTGCTGGACACCCTGCCGGAATCCTACGACTGGCTGCTCTGGCTGCAACCGACCTCGCCCCTGCGGCGCGCCGAGGATATCCGCAATGCCTTGCGTCTGGCGGTGGAACGTCGCGCCGACAGCGTGGTCGGGGTGACGCCGGCGGACAAAAGTCCCTACTGGATGTTCCACGTCCAGGCGGACGGCGCCATGGAACCGGTGCTGTCCGGGGATGCCACCCGTCGCAACCGGCAGGAGTTGCCCCCGGTCTGTCAGCTCAACGGCGCGCTCAATCTGGTGCGTACCGCCTGGATCCGGCAGTCGCATCGCTTCATCGACGCCCGCACCCTTGCCTACGTCATGCCTCCGGAGCGCTCCCTGGATATCGACAGCGAACGGGATTTCCTGGTCGCGGAGTGGTGGCTGCGCGCATCCGGGGAGTCTGAGCGGACACGATGAGGTCGAGGATCGTCAGGCTCCGCAAGGTCATCATCCCTTCGCGCGCGATTGCCTTTTGCAAACCATTAAGGTAAATAATGGTTCGGAATGCCGGCAGCGTCCCATTCGATGGATCCATTGGCACCAACCACGGCTCGATACCATGACCTCTCTTGAGAAAATCCCTATGTCCGCCGACTTTTCCGAGCCGCGACCGCCCGAGGATGATGAAATCGATCTTTTCAAGCTGATCGCGATCCTGTGGCAGGCTAAAGGTTTGATCGTGCTGGTCACGGTGGCCTGTATCGCCTTGGCCGTGACCTATGCCTTCATGGTCACGCCGATCTTCAAGGCCGATGTGTTGCTCGAACCCGCAGGGGATGATGCCAAGAAAGGCGGGGCCATGGCCCAACTCGGTGGCCTGGCGGCCATGGCCGGCATCAACATCGGGGGTGGGGGCACTTCCAAGGATGCGGCGATCGCCAAATTGAAATCCAGAATCTTCATCGAGGAGTTCATCCGCGATGAGAATCTCCTGCCGGTTCTGTTCGAGGAGAAGTGGGACGCGGCGGCGAAGGGTTGGAAGGAGCAGGATCCGAAGAAACAGCCTTCGTTGTTCCAGGGGGTTGAACTGTTCCAGAAAAGTTTGTTGAAAATCGTGGAGGACAAGAAAACCGGACTGGTCACCTTGACCCTCGAGTGGAAGGAGGCCAACCAAACCGCCCAGTGGGCCAACCTGCTGGTGGAACGGGTCAATCGCCACCTGCGAGGTCTGGCCATCGAGGAGGCGCGGCGCAACATCGATTATCTGAACGGTGAGTTGGCCAAGGCCATGATCCTGGAACTCAAACAGGTCATCGCCTCGTTGACCGAGGATCAGATCAAGAAAATCATGCTGGCCAACGGTCGTCTGGAGTTCGCCTTCAAGGTCATCGATCCGGCGGTGGTTCCGGAAAGACGCATCTGGCCGAAACGTGCCATGATTGTCGTTCTGGGAGGTGTGGGAGGCGGACTCCTGGGTGTCATGGCCGTCTTCATGCGGCACGGTTGGCGCGCGCGCAAGGAGCGTTTGGCCTCGATCGCCCCCTAGGGCGTGTTGACGGGTGGTGGCCGTGCGGCTTCAAATCATTCGTTACTTCTGCATGAAAGGCACGACAAGCCCATGTTCCAAGACCGCGCCCGAGTCCAAGAGGCCCTGAATGCCGGATTTCACGGTCGTTCCGTGCTGGTGGCGGGCGACCTGATCCTCGATCGTTACATCTGGGGCGAGGTGACCCGCATCTCGCCCGAGGCCCCGGTGCCGGTGGTGAAGGTGGGGCGGGAGACCGCGCGGTGTGGCGGTGCGGCCCATGTGGCGGTGAACCTGGCCAACCTGGGGCTGCAAACCCGGCTGTGCGGCTGGGTGGGCGCGGACGCCGACGGAGAGACGCTCAAGACCATGCTCCATCAGACCGGCATCGACATCGAGGCGGTCCATGCCCTGACCGATCGACCCACCATCGTCAAGACCCGCATCCTCGGTGGACGCCAACAGATGCTGCGCCTCGACCGGGAGCAGACCGATCCGGTCTCCGAGGAGATCTGGTCCACCTTCGCGGGTCACGTTCTGGATCAGCTGCAACGGGAACCGCGTCCGGATGCGGTGATCCTGTCGGATTACGGAAAGGGCACCCTCACCGAACAGGTGTGCCAGGCGATCATCTGGGCGGCGCGTACCCTGGAGGTGCCGGTGCTGGTGGATCCCAAGGGGATGAACTACGACAAGTATCGCGGCGCCACCACGCTCACCCCGAACCGACGCGAGCTGGCCGAGGCCATTCCCATGCATCCCGGCAAGCTCGATCCGCTGCTGGTCGCCGGAGAGCGGCTGCGGGCGCGCATTCAGGCCGATTTCCTGGCGGTGACCCTGAGCGAGCTGGGGATCGCCCTCGTGGAAGGGGATCGACCCCCGATTCGGATTCCGGCCATGGCCCGCGAGGTGTTCGATGTGTCGGGCGCCGGGGATGCGGTGATCGCGGTGTTGGCGGCGGCGCTCACCGCCGGTCTGTCGCGTCTGGATGCCCTGCATCTGGCCAATCTGGCGGCGGGGGTGGTGGTGGGCAAGGTGGGAACCTCGCCGATCCATCGCGACGAACTGCTCGCCGCCTTCCACTCCCAGGAGGTGCTGACCCAGGCCGACAAGATCTGCCGGCTGGAGGTCGCCTTGACCCGGATCGAGTCGTGGCGCCAGAAAGGGGAGCGTCTGGTCTTCACCAACGGCTGTTTCGATCTGCTCCACGCCGGACACGTCACCTATCTGGAAAAAGCGCGCGCCCTGGGCAACCGGTTGATCGTCGGCCTGAACACCGACCGGTCCGTGTCGGCCTTGAAAGGACCCAGCCGCCCGGTGATCCATCAGGAGGATCGCGCCCGGGTGTTGGCCGCGTTGGCCTCGGTGGATCTGATCCTGCTTTTCGACGAGGAGACCCCCCTGACGTTGATCCGTGCCGTGCGTCCGGAGATCCTCGTCAAGGGGGCCGACTACACCGAAGAGCAGGTGGTCGGCGGTCGGGAGGTGAAATCCTGGGGTGGACAGGTGGCCCTGATTCCCCTGGAGCCGGGACGCAGCAGCAGCAACATCTTGAATCACCTTCAAACCACTCAGGGAGCCAGCTGACCCATGTACATCGTGACCGGCGGAGCCGGATTCATCGGCGCCAACCTCGTGTCCACCTTGAACCGTCGGGGTGATTCCAACATCCTGGTGGTCGATGACCTCAAGCAGGGGGACAAGTTTTTGAATCTGCGCGATCTGGAGATCGCCGATTACATGGATCTGCACGAATTCCGCGACCTGTTGCGCTCCGGACGGCTGCGCAACACCCGCATCCGGGCGATCTTCCATCAGGGGGCCTGCTCCGACACCATGGAGTACAACGGCCAGTACATGATGGACAACAACTACACCTACTCCAAGGAGCTGTTTCACTTCGCCCAGGAGCAGAACGTGCCGTTCATCTACGCCTCGAGCGCCGCGACCTACGGTGGCTCGAAGGTGTTCACCGAACATCCGGACAACGAGAAGCCGCTGAACGTCTACGGCTATTCCAAGCTGCTTTTCGACCAGTATGTGCAGCGCCACCTTCCGCGGTGCGTTTCGGCGGTGGCTGGCTTGCGTTATTTCAATGTCTATGGCCCGCGCGAGGATCACAAGGGGCGCATGGCCTCGATGATCCACCAGATGTACCACCAGATCCTCGGCACCGGCGTGGTCAAACTTTTCACCGGCAGCGGCGGGTATGGCGATGGCGAGCAGCGGCGCGATTTCATCCACGTCGAGGATGTGGTGAAGGTGAATCTTTTCCTGGCCGACAGCGGATCGGTGCAAGGGATCTTCAATGTCGGCACGGGCAAGAGCCGCGCCTTCAACGACGTGGCGCGCACCCTGATCGAGCGGCTCGGACAAGGGGAGATCCAATACGTGTCGATGCCGGAGGTGCTCAAGGAGAAGTATCAGAGCTTCACCGAGGCCGACATCTCCCGGTTGCGCGCGGTGGGCTACGATGCGCCGTTTCACTCCCTGGAAGAGGGGATCGCGGCCTTTGTCGTCGCCAGAAAACAGCGGGACGCGTGAGATCGACACCCGGTTCACCTCTGGCGAGGTTCCTTCCGCGGGTACGCGAACGGCGGCGGAGGCGATCCTGGTGATCGGTCCCTCCTGGGTCGGGGACATGGTGATGGCCCAGTCGCTCTTCATGATCCTTAAACAGGAGCGACCGGAACGCCCCATCGACCTGGTGGCCCCGGCCTGGGCCTTGCCTCTGGCCGCGCGCATGCCCGAGATCCGCCGCGCCATCGCCCTGCCCGCCGGGCATGGCGAATTGGCCCTCGTCGCGCGTTATCGGGTGGGTACCTCCCTGCGCGGTCGCCATGCCCAGGCGATCCTTTTGCCCAACTCCTTGAAATCCGCCCTGGTGCCGTGGTTCGCCCGGATTCCGCGCCGGACCGGCTTTCTGGGCGAGTTGCGTTTCGGCTTGCTCAACGACATCCGTACCCTGGACAAGCAACGTCTGCCCCGCACCGTGCAACGGTTCGTCGCCCTCGGTCTGCCCCGCGACACGCCGTTGCCGGAGTCCCTGCCCGTGCCGCGTCTGCGCGCCTCGGTGGAGGAGGGGGAGCGGATCCTTGGCGCCTACGGTCTTTGCGCTGAAAAAAAACTGCTGGCCCTCTGCCCCGGCGCGGAGTACGGACCGGCCAAACGCTGGCCGGCGCACCATTTCGCCGCCCTGGCACGGGCATGCATCGCCGGAGGCTGGCGCGTGGCGGTGCTGGGTTCGGCCAAGGAGCGGGCGCTGGGCGCGGAGATTCTTGCTGGTCTGACGGGCGTTGATCCATCCGCGCCGGGCGGGCGCGACATGGGCGGGACGGATGCGATCAACCTGGCCGGGGCCATCGATCTGGTGGCCGCCATCGATGTGCTGGCGTGCGCCGGGGCGGTGGTCAGCAACGATTCGGGGTTGATGCATGTCGCGGCGGCGCTCGATCGTCCGGGGGTGGCGATCTTCGGCTCCTCGGATCCGGACCACACCCCGCCGTTGGGCACGAGCATGCGGATCGTGTCGCTGGGTCTGGCCTGCGCCCCCTGTTTCAAGCGGGTGTGTCCCGAAGGGGCGGCGCGCTGTCTGGAGGAGATCACCCCGGAGCGGGTGCTGGAGTCGTTATGAGTTCCGACCCCCCGCCGCGCTTGAAGCATCGCCTGGAATGGCTGCTGTTGAAGGGGCTGCTTGGTCTGGTGCGCGCCGGGGATCTCCCCTCGGCCTACCGGCGCGTGCGGCGGCTGGCCGCGCTCGGGCGGCGCATCTTTACCTCCGAGTGGGCCTGGGCCAACGCCAACCTGGCCATGATCTACGGCGATCACTTGACCCCGGGCCAGCGCGAAAAACTGGCCTCCCTGGCGTTCGAAAATATTTTTTTCAGTTACATGGAGTCGATCCGCGTCCACGAGATCGCCTTTCGCGACGAGGGGGTGGAGCGGTTGCACGCGGTTCATGGCCTGGGACGCGGGGTGGTGGTCGTTGGGGTGCACGTGGGGTGCTGGGAACCGGGATTGAAACGGCTCGGCGGACAGGTCTCTCCCACCGCGATCCTCTATCGCCACGCCAACAACCCGTTGAGCGAAAAAACCTTCATGGCGCTGCGCGCCGGGTATGGGGTCGAGTTCATCTCGCGCCAGAACACCCGCGAGATCGTGCGCGCCATGCAGGCGCGCAAGGTGATGGGGTTCATGACCGACATCAACACCCGCGAGGGCGGGGTCACGGCGCCGTTTCTGGGCGTGCCGGCCCAGTGTCCGCCCGGTCCGGCGCGGCTGGCCCTGAAGTTCAACACCCCGATCATTCCCATCATCGCCACCCGCGCCGGATGGGGCGAGGCGGTGTTCCGGGTCGGGGAGCCGATCGAGCCCCAGGCGGGCGGGGTGAGCGAGGAAAAGGTGGTCGCCCTGACCGGTGCGATCAACGCCGCGTTCGTCCCCTGGGTGCATGAGTTCGCCGAGCAGTACAACTGGCTGCATGCCCGCTGGCGCGCCCGTCCGGATGGCTCCCTGTGGCGTCCGGAACAGACCCTGAGCGCCCATTCTGCCCCGGCGCAACCCTCGGAACGGGTGTTGCGGCTGTTGGCGGGGTGAGGGGTTCCCGGTTCCTGCTGGAGTGCGGGTGTCGCGGCTGTTGGCGGGGTGAGGGGTTCCCGGTTCCTGCTGGAGCGCGGGTGTCGCGGCTGTTGGCGGGGTGAGGGATTCCTGGTTCCTGCTGGAGCGCGGGTGTCGCGGCTGTTGGCGGGGTGAGGGATTCCCGGTTCCTGCTGGAGCGCGGGTGTCGCGGCTGTTGGCGGGGTGAGGGACGCTCGCGAGAGGCTCTCTGGGGAGCCCCGGACAGCCTCTCGCGGAGAGGTCGGGGCGTCTACTCCATCAGAATGCTTGAGAGCATCTCATCGTGCTTCTTGAGAATGACCGTCATCTCGTTTGTGATCTTATCCTTGTCGGTGATCTTCTTCTCCTCCATACTTTTTTTCAGATCACTCAAGCGCGTGTAGGTCTTCTTGCGCGCACGCTCCATCTCCCTGGTCAGATCGGATGCCTTGGCGGGCGTGGCGAATTGGGTGAGGGCCGTGGATTTTCCGGTGGTCGCGGGGTGAGGGGTTCCCGGTTCCTGCTGGAGCGCGGGTGTCGCGGCTGTTGGCGGGGTGAGGGATTCCTGGTTCCTGCTGGAGCGCGGGTGTCGCGGCTGTTGGCGGGGTGAGGGATTCCCGGTTCCTGCTGGAGCGCGGGTGTCGCGGCTGTTGGCGGGGTGAGGGACGCTCGCGAGAGGCTCTCTGGGGAGCCCCGGACAGCCTCTCGCGGAGAGGTCGGGGCGTCTACTCCATCAGAATGCTTGAGAGCATCTCATCGTGCTTCTTGAGAATGACCGTCATCTCGTTTGTGATCTTATCCTTGTCGGTGATCTTCTTCTCCTCCATACTTTTTTTCAGATCACTCAAGCGCGTGTAGGTCTTCTTGCGCGCACGCTCCATCTCCCTGGTCAGATCGGATGCCTTGGCGGGCGTGGCGAATTGGGTGAGGGCCGTGGATTTTCCGGTGGTCGCCAACTCCGCCCCGAGCTTTCCGACACCCAACGCAACCGACGTGTAGGTCTTCAACAGTTCGGAGGGATCGGCAGCAAACGATTTCAGATTCCAGTTGCCGATATCATCCTTGATCAGGGCCATGCGGACTTTTCCGGCGCCATTGGCCTGCACCGTGTTGACGGTGGTCCAGAAGTTGTTCTTCATCAGCCGTTCATACGCCCGTACCCGATCGATGGCCGGCATGCGCGAGGCGTTGTCCGCGTGCCAGTCGTGATCGTACCAGGCTTTCTCGGGATAGGTCGAATACATGCCCCCCGTGGGATAGGTGGCATCGAACCATGGGTACATATTGGGAAAGTCGGTTGAGCCGGCACCGATGAGATACTCGTTGGTGCTGATCTTCTGTGCGTTCCGCCCCGTGATCGTCAGAGAGATCTGGTGGGCGCGCGCGGAGATCTGAGCGCCGTATTCGGCCAGTATGGTGGCGGATGAGACCTTCTTGGATCGTTCGAACTTCGATCGTGGAATTTCGTGCATCATGGCGCCCGCCAGGGCCGTGGCCTCGGCCTGCATGCGCGTACCAATTTCGGTCAATTTGTGAAGCTTTGTTTTGGTGACGAATTGCGAGCAGTTCATGTTTTTTTTGGCAACATTGAGATCCATGATCCCTTGTTGCAGATCGCTCATGATGCTCTGTTGTTGGGTGGGTAAATCCTGAATCTTGACCTTGATGTCCGGCAAGGGTGCTGGAAGCCATTGACCGGGTTGCGTTCCATTGGTACAGCGATCCAAATGGGCTTCAATGTCAGACACCCAGGTGAGAACGCTGCTCTTGTCGCCTTGCAGGTTGTCGATCAGGGTGGTATTCGGCTTGTCCTGTTTCCTGAGTTCGGTGATGATCTTGTCGCGACGATCGATCTTCCTTTTCAGTTTGTTGATGGCCTTTCTTAAGGACACAACCGCGCCAAAATTCTCGATTGCCTGGTCGTTCAACAAGAACGGCATATCGAGACAGAGATCCTTTCTGTATCGGTCCGCGAGGAGAGAGTACTCTTTGGAGGATTTCACAAAGAAGGTTGGATCTTCAAGAGCGCGGCAGGTTTCCTGGATGATGCCGCTCAACTCAGCCAACTGCAATTCCGGCTTTTTGGTCAGAGGGCCTTTGTAACTCTCCACCTCCACGCGCAAGGAGGATGCGGCGGTCATGGATTCGCAACCGGCCAGGGGGAGCATCAGCAACGTGGTCAACAGAATGCGACCTGAATTCAGGGAAGGTTTCATGAAGGGCTCCGGTTGATCGTTTCTATTATCGTGGATCCGTAGACAAGGAACCGGTTCGGTATCTGTCAGGGTGTCTGTTCATCGGGCGGACTGAACGTGAGCAGCAGATTGGTCCAGGACTCATCCGACACCGTGTTGGTGGTGCTCTCCTGCATCTCCTTGACCTGCAATTTGGCATCGCTGAGTCGCAGTTTCTCCTTCAACACGGTGTTCTTGGGGATGTCGCTGGAATTCTTGCCATCCAATACCGCCTGGGAGATGGTTTTCAAGGTGCTGATCAAGGGTTGGCCATCCGAGTACATGGCCAGGATCAGCCGATCGTTCTGATTGAAGGTGCGCCAACCTTCGGGACCGAAGACCTGGAATCCCCGTGCGGACTGTTTGCCGTCCGGGCATAGCTCTTCGTCGTTGTCGGAATTCGGGTTCGAGTCGCTGGTGGCACAGGTGGCCATGCCATCGACAACCTTTTGGATGTTGGTTTTGATGCGATCGTCGAGTGGTTTTTTCAGGCAGTCGGTCAACAGGTCGAAGTCCGAACTCGTCTTGTCCTGCTTGGTGGCACCATCGCTCCTTGGCTGGCACGCGGCGAGCAGATGGGCCATCATCGCCTTGTTGTTGGTGATGTTTGTCTGACAACTCTCAACTTCGGGTGTCGGCACTTTGGAGGCGGTGTAGGTGAACTGTCTGCTGGTCGAATCAAACGAGATGTCTGCGCCAAAAGGGTCGATCTGGTGTGACTTCAGGGTGCCGGATTCAAAATTGACCGTATTTCCCAAGGCGCCGGACTTGCCGGACATCCGGAAGCGATACAAGGCATGCACATGGATCGGGCTGTCGTTGCACAGATCGACAACCCGGTAAAAGTGGGTGGAGCGAAAGCGAACCTGCTTGTCCTCGTTGGCCGGGTCTATATCGGTTCGTACCTCCATGTGTTCCGGAACCGCGCACCCCGCGAGCGTGAGCGCAACGAACGACAACAGGCTCCATTGGATCGTCACCAGATTTTGAGTGCTTGCCATGCTTCCTCCCCCCCGTCAATCAGAAATGTGGTCGCTTGAACTCAGAGGCTGTTTGGCACATGCCAAACAGCCGACACGGGTCATGCCTGGCCCGCCAAATTGAGCGGCAATTTGAGAGGCACGAATCGATTGTTTCGATTCGTGCAGGTTTGGTGATTCCATGAATCGCATCACCAAACAGCCTCTCAGATTGTCTTCATGTTTCGGAAGCCTGGCCATCTGGCCGAACGCCAGGATGTGAAATCCGATCGGATGCACAACAATCCATGGGCGTCTGTGTTTCTCCGATACGCCGCAAGATTTCCAGGAGTGCGCGGACGCAACCTGGACAGTCGTTCCATGATATTTTTCTTTTCGGAGGGCGCTTGCGAAAGATCAAGAGAAAAGTATGGGATGGCGAACCGTTTCATGCCGGGGTTGTTCGGCAAGGTCTCTTGGTGATCACCAAACGGTTCTGAGGCGGGGATTCTGCCCGAGTCGATCTCGTGGGCTCCCGGATGGGGCGTGGCGGGGGTCAGCCTGGTTTGCAGCCCGCGTAGACGGCAAAACTGAAATCCTTGAACCAGACGTTTGCCCGGATGAAGCCGACCTCGGTCAACCAGCGGAGTTGATCGGCGAGTCGGGACATGCGATCCGCCAGCATTCGTTCACGGGCACCGGCCAGGGTCGCGTCGGTCACCCCGGCGGCCACCACCCTCTGGAGCCAGTTCTCGCGATAGATGCGCTCGATTTCGGGGTCGGCACCGGCCACCTGATCGGCGTTGATGAAGATTCCACCCGGTTTCAGGGCCTGGTGGAGGTGACGGAACAGCAACCGTTTGCCCTCCCCCTCGATGTGATGGATGGAGAGGGCGGAGATGATTGCGTCGTACGGACCGCCCAGTTCCGCGCAGGCATAGTCGCCGACCAGGAAGGTCACCGCGCCGGCGTGGTCGATCAACCGTTTCCGTGCCTGCGCCAACATCGCCTCGGAGAGGTCGATCAGGCTGAGGTTGGCCTCCGGGCGGGCCGACAGCACCATGCCGGAGAGCAGACCGGTTCCGGCACCCAGATCCAGGACCTTGATCGGGCCGGAGAGGTGGTCTGCAAGCAGCCGCACCACCGTTCCATAGAAGAGGTCGAAGGGGGGGATCAGCTGGCGGCGCGTCTGATCGTAGTCTTGGGCGTATTTGTTGAAAACGGTTTGAACGATGGTCGCGTGGTCGGACATGACTGTGTTGAACCTATGCGGGGCGCTTCAGGGCGATCGGGCCGGTGTGGCGTGTCTGGCAGGGGGAGCGAGCAGCCTCGGAACGCGATGTTTCGCGAGGAGCGGGCGTGGTGGCAAACCACCCCCGCTCCGGCGTCACACGGTGCGTCGGAGGGGTGCCTCGGAACTCCCGTCAGGGGAGGTCCACGGTCGGGGGCTCCCCCCATCCGGCACGTTACTTCTTCTCTCCCACGATCTCCAGCAGCTCCACCTCGAAGATCAGGGTCGATTCCGGCTCGATTTTCGGTGGGGCGCCATTGCTGCCGTAGGCGAGTTTGGCCGGGATCGCGAAGCGGTACTTCGATCCCACCGGCATCAGCTGCACCCCTTCGGTCCAGCCCGGAATCACCCGGTTGAGCGGGAAGGTGACCGGCTCCTTGCGCGCCACCGAGCTGTCGAACACCGTGCCGTCGAGCAGGGTGCCGTGGTAGTGCACCTTGACCTGATCCGTGGCTTTGGGCTTGGGACCGCTGGCCTCCTTGAGCACCTCGTATTGCAGACCGCTGGCCGTGGTGGTCACCCCTTTCTTCTTGCCGTTGGTGGCCAGATAGTCGCTTCCCTGCTTGGCGTTGCGGGAGGCGGCGCTTTGTTGCTTCTGCTCCATCTCCTTGCGCACGATGTCGCGGAATTCGTTTTTGGCCTGCTCCACCTGCTCCGGGGTCAGCCTGGGCGGTTTGCCGTCCAGGGTGTCCTTCATGCCGGCCATGAAGGCGGACATGTCCATGGAACTGGTGATCTGCTTGACCTGTTCGCCGATCTGCAACCCCACGGCGTAGCTGTAACGCTCCTTGGAGTTTTTGAAACCGGACGCATCCGCGCCGGATTTCTCTTGCGCCCCGATCGGGGCGGAGGTCAAACCAACAAGCAGCAGCGCGGCGGCGGCCAGCAGGGAGACAGGCTTCATGGGTGGGATCCTTCGTCTGGAGTCTTGTGTTGTGAACGTGAGTCAGAAGAGTCGCGTTCGATAATCTTGTGCATTAATGCAACCATTATGGCCCGAATTGAACGAGAACGGCAGGAATTATGTGAAAAAATCTCTTCAAGGCACTCGACAATCTCCGGTCCCATCCCGGATAATTTGTCTTCCGATGGTCCATGGCATTCGGATGTTGGTTTGAGAAGGGTTGAGATGTCGTGGCAATAACGTTTCTGACCGGTTCTTCTTGACGATGGAAGGGTATAGGCGCGGCGATGGGTGAGCGTTGGCTCGTCGGGTTTCCTCCGGATCGGGAGGGGCTGGTTCCCTGGACCCGACCCGGCGAGGGCGTGCGCGAGGCGCGGCGCGAGCCTCTGTCGCGGGTGGCGGACGCCGTGGGGCGGCGCGTGGTGCTGGTGGTGCCGGGCGAGGAGGTGCTGTTGACCCGCGTCGTGCCGCCGCGCGCCTCGCAACGGGAGCTGGAAAAGGCCCTTCCGTATCTGCTGGAGGAGTCCCTCTCCGTGCCGGTCGAAACCCTTCATTTCGCCAGCGGTCCGCGTCAGGCGGATGGCGGCCTGCCGGTGGCGGTGGTGGCGGAGCGGCTGATGAGCGAGTGGCTCGAGCAGGCGCGCGCGGTGGGGATCACCCCCGAGGCGGTGATCCCCGCGCCGCTGCTGCTGCCGCTGGAACCGGGGGCCTGGAGTCTGGCGCTCATGCCGGAACGGGTCTGGCTGCGCAGCGGGCCGCACCGGGGATGGGCGATCGATGCCGGGAATCTGGCGTTCACCCTGCGCCTGGCCCTGGAAGAGTCGGTGGGAGATCCGCCCCGGCGGTTGATCGTCTGGCGCGGGGCCGGCGTGGGCGGGGAGGCATTGTTCGCGGATCTGGATCTGCCCATCGAGTGGCGCACCCTGGAGGGGGATCCCCTGACGCTGCTGGCCGTCGGGGATCGCGCCGGAGAGGGGTTGGATCTGGCTCGGGGCCGTTTCGCGCCGACGGGCCGGCTGGCCGGGGTGGTGCGGGCATTGCGTCCGACATTGGTCTTGGCGTTTTTGTGGTTGGCGCTGCGCGCCGGAGAGACCGGTTGGGAGATCCAGAGGCTGGAGGCGCGCGCCGCCGGGTTGGATCAGGCCATCGAACGGGTGTTCCGGGAGAGTTTCCCGGAGGTCAAGCGGATCGTCAATCCGCGCGTGCAGATGAACCAGCAGTTGGAGGCGTTGCGCGGACAGGGGGGCGGTCCGGGCGCGGAGGGGGAGAAAGGGTTCCTGGCCCTGCTGGGTCGGGCCGGAGGGGCGCTGCGCGAGTCCCCCCAACCGCTGGTCAACGGGATCCGTTATGCCGAAGGGAAGCTGGAGGTCAGCATGCGCCTGCCGGATCTGCAACGGCTCGATGCCTTGAAGAAACGGCTGGAGTCCCAGACCCTGACGGTGGCGATCCTGTCGGCCAACCGCGAGGGGGATGGGGTGGCGGCGCGCTTGCGGCTGGAGTCGCCATGAGCGCGCGACTCTGGTTGGGATGGCCGGGACGGTGGCTCGCCACCCTGGGCAGGCGGGAGCGGCGCCTGGTGGTGGGTGGAACGCTGGTGGTGGCGGTGGTGCTGATCGAGACGTTTGCCATCGAGCCGGGTCTGGAGTGGCTGGAGGGGCGGCGCCGTTTCGTCGAGGGGCGCGCCGAGACCCTGGCTCAAATGCGGCGTTCTGCCGCCGAGGTGGCCCGGTTGCGGGACGCCGGCGGCGCCAAGGGAACGGTGGTGGGGCAGGCGTCGCTGCCCGACGAGTCGCTGTTGTCGCTGGCCGACCGCACCGCCAAGGAGCAGGGTTTGGGCGCGGCGCTCAAGCGGGTGGAGCCCGAAGGGGAGGGGCGGGTGCGGTTGTGGTTCGACAAGGTTCCCTTCGAGGGGTTGATGGCCTGGCTGGAGGGTCTGGCGACCCGGCATGGCGCGCGCGTCGAGACCATCACCCTGGATCGCGAAGAGACCCCCGGACTGGTGCGGGCGCGGGTGGGTCTGGCCTGGCCGGAGCGGCCCGGCGCGACACGCGGCGCGGGACGATGAAAAGCTGGCGTGGGCAGGTTCTGTTCGGCCTGCTCTGTTACGGCGTGTTCCTGATGGCCCGGATGCCGGCCTCCTGGGCCTACGGGCAGGTGGCGGGGTGGATTCCCTTCGCGCGGTTGGAGGGGGTTCGTGGCACCATCTGGTCCGGCGGATTCTCCGGCCTGATCCTGGGTGCGACCCGTCTGGGCGGCGGGGTGTGGCGGCTGGCCCCCGAGGCGTTGCCCTCGGGTCGGCTGGCCATCGATTTCACCCTGGGCGCTCCGGGTGCCGTGTTGCATGTGGCGGGTCGCGCCGGTCTGGAGGGGGTGTCGGCCCTGTTTGCCGAAGGGGTGACGGTCGAGGCGGAGGCCGAGGCGCTGCGCGGGGTGGTCGGGATGATCCCGCCGGGCAGTCGCGGTCGCTTCGCCGGACGGCTGGAGACGCTGGTCGTCGAGCGCGCCGGGGTGCGGGCGGCGCGCGGGAGCGGGGTCGGGAGCGGCCTGCATGTGGGTTCGCCCCTGAATGTCGAGATCGGCGATCTGGCGGGTGAACTCCAGCCGGACGAGGGGCGCGGCGTGTTGTTGCGGGTGAACGACCGGTCCGGTCCCTGGCAGGTGCGGTTGACCTTGGGCGTCAAGCCGGACGGGAGCTATCGGGCGCGCGGGAGCGTGTCCGCGAGGGATTCCGGGGATGCGCGCGCCGGAAATTTGTTGCGTGTGCTCGGGCCCATGGATGGTCAGGGGCGGGTGGCGATTTCGGAGAACGGGCGGCTGCCGGGATGGTGAGCCATGCCCGGAGTGGCGATCGGGTGGGCACGATGGTGGATGGTGGCAAGGCATGAAGATTGGCGTGATTTCCGACTCCCATGACCATCTGGAGCACATGGGGCGTGCCTTGGCGCGGTTTCGCGAGCTGGGAGTGACCCGCATCCTGCATGCCGGGGATATCGTCTGTCCGGCGATGATTCTGGCCATGTCCGGTTTCGAGGTCGCGGCGGTGTTCGGCAACAACGACGGCGAACGGGCCGGTCTGATGCGCGCCATGACCCGGATCCATGGCCGTCTCGAGGGGGAGTTCCTGGAGCTGGACGCACCGGGCGGTTTGGGCCGCATCGCCCTCTATCACGGCACCACCGCCCGGTTGCGCGATGCGTTGATCGACAGCGGGGCCTATCGGCTGGTGATCACCGGTCATACCCACCGGGTGGTCAACGAGTTGCGTGGGGCGACCCTGGTGCTCAATCCGGGCACGTTGCACGGCTTCGGCAAACGGGCCACGGCCTTGGTCTACGATGACGACACCCAGACTGCCGAGTTGATCGAGCTGCACCCCGATCCCCTTTGTCCGTTCACCAGCCCGGACGGCGCGCGAGGCTGACACGCGATGGAATTGGCCCGCACCCCGCTGTTTCTCATCGTGGACGACGATCCGGTCACCCGGATCATGTTGAGCCGTTTCCTGGAAAAACAGGGCTACGCGGTGCGTACCCTGGCCAACGGCTCGCTGGTCTCCGATGCCCTGGACCAGGAGATCCCGGACGTGGTGCTGATGGATGCCAAGATGCCGGTGATGGATGGCTTCGCCGCCTGCCGACAGCTCAAGGCCCGTCCGGATACCCGGCATGTGCCGGTATTGATGATCACCGGCCTCAACGACGACGAATCGGTGGACCGGGCCTTCGAGGCCGGGGCCACCGATTTCATCACCAAGCCGATCCACTGGGCGATCCTGCGCAACCGGGTCCACTATCTGCTGGACAACTCCCGCTCCAGCCATCAACTTTCGCTGGCCGCGCGGGTGTTCGACAACACCAGCGAGGGGATCGTGGTCACGGACGGCGGTGCGGTGATCCGGTCGGTGAATCCGGCCTTTACCCGCATCACCGGTTATTTCCCCGGCGAGGTGTTGGGGCAGCGCATGAGCCTGCTCAAATCGGGACTGCACCCCCCGGAGTTCTACGACAGGCTCTGGAAGGATCTGACCGCCAATGGTCAGTGGCAGGGGGAGTTCCGCAACCGCCGCAAGGATGGCACCATCTATCCGCAGTGGGCCAACATCTCGGCGGTGTTCGCGCCGGGGGGGCAGGTCGAAAACTACATCGCGGTCTTCTCCGACCTCACCGAACTGCGCGAATCCCAGGAGAATCTCCTCTACGTCACCGGCCACGACGCCCTGACCGGTCTGCCGAACCGCCATCTGTTCCACGAGCGGCTGAGTTTCGTGCTCGACGAGGCGCGCGAGGTCGGCTCCATGGTGTGGGTGTTGCAGCTGGATCTGGACCGCTTCAAGGTGGTCAACGAAACCATGGGGCACGATGTGGGCGATGCGCTGATCGTGGAGGTGAGTCGCCGGCTGGGGACGATTCTGGGCGGACGCGGCAGCCTGAGCCGTCTGGGCGGGGATGAGTTCGGGGTGATCCTCTCCAAGACCGAGGACTCCCAATCCGTGGCGCAGCTGGCCGGGAATCTGCTCGAGGCGATGCGCGTGCCTCTGGTGATCCATGACGTGGAGTTCTTCGTCGGCGCGAGCATCGGCATCGCCGTCCATCCCCTCGACGGCGAGGATGCCAAAACCCTGATGAAGAACGTCGATGCCGCCCTTTATCACGCCAAGGAGCGGGGTCGGAACAACTTTCAGTTCTACCGCAACGAAATGAATTTCCATGCCCTGGCGCGCATGCGCATGGAGGCCAGTCTGCGCATGGCCTTGGATCGGGAGGAGTTCGATCTGTTCTTCCAGCCGCAGATCGACCTGGTTTCGGGAGGGGTGGCCGGGGTCGAGGCGCTGATCCGCTGGAAGCGTCCGGGACATGGGATGGTGGCGCCCGCCGAGTTCATTCCGCTCGCCGAGGAGACCAAATTGATCATCCCGATGGGCAACTGGGCCCTGGCCGAGGCGTGTCGTCGCGCCACCCGCTGGTTCGCCTCCGGGGTCCGACCGTTTCGGGTGGCGGTGAATCTCTCCGGGATCCAGTTCGAACAGCCGGATTTCGTGGAGCGGGTGACCGAGACGTTGCATGCGAGCGGTCTGGATGCCACCCTGCTGGAGTTGGAATTGACCGAAAGCATTGCCATGGGCGACGCGGTGGAGACGCTGGTGAAACTCAAATCCCTCTCCGAGGTGGGGGTTCGGCTTTCGATCGACGATTTTGGTACCGGTTTTTCGTCGTTGAAGTATCTGAAACGGTTTCCGATCGACAACTTGAAGATCGATCAATCCTTTGTGCGCAACTGCGTGGAAGATCTGGAAGATGCGGCGATCATTCGCACGGTGATCGCCCTGGCCCACAGTCTGGGGCTGACCGTGATCGCGGAGGGGGTGGAGACCCGACCGCAACACGATTTTCTGCGTAGCCACGGCTGCAACGAGGTGCAGGGGTACTTTCACGGCAGGCCGATGTCCGAGGAGTCGCTGTTGGAATTCTTGCGTCAGAGGGGATGAACCGATGGGTGAGGCGTGGTGGCGTGGGATCGTTCTCTTGCTCGCGATGTTGATCATCCTGCCGCTTTGGGCCGGAGAGGGCATCGAGGCGCGTGATTTTGCCGGCATGCCGTTCGTGCATCTGTCGGGTGGCTGTTTCTGGATGGGGAGTCCGGTGGGGGAGGCGGGACGGGATATCGACGAGGGGCCGCGACACGAGGTGTGTCTGGACGGCTTTTGGATCGGACGGCATGAGGTGACCCAGGGGGAGTGGCTGCGGGTGATGGGCAACAATCCGGCCCACTTCGGCGTGAGCGAACACCATCCCGTGGAACGGGTGAACTGGGTGGATGTCCAGAAGTATATCCGCAAGCTCAACGAATCGGGCGAGGGGGGATTCCGGTTGCCGACCGAGGCGGAGTGGGAGTATGCCGCGCGTGCCGGCACGGAGTCGCCGTTTGCGTTCGGGGCCAGCCTGGATGCCGAGAAACAGGCCAATTTCCGCGATCAAACCCTGCTTCATCCCGAGGGGATCTTTCGCCGCGCCACCACCCCGGTGGAGCGGTTCCCCCCCAATGGTTGGGGTTTGTTCGACATGCACGGCAATGTCACGGAGTGGGTTGCGGATTGGTATCTGTTTGATTTTTATTCAAAGTCATCGCCTCGTCAAAAGAATCCCATCTGCAACGACAGCTCGAGCGGCCTGCGTGTGTTGCGCGGCGGGTCGTGGTACGACAAGGCGGTGAACCTGCGCGCCGCGGATCGCGGCTGGAGCACCCCGGACAACCGGCATGTGAGCATCGGCTTGCGCCTGGCACGCTCGGAGTGATCCGGGCCGAGTGGGATATCGATCCGGGAAACGGGTTGCGTTTTGGGGCGTATGAGAGTAGCATTATTGCGATGCGGTAACCTCGGGCCGTGTTTTTGGCTTGGCACGCCCCCGATGGCATGCCAGGGGGTGGGTCAGAGGTTCCCTCCCCATCGTGCAAGTTATCCAACCTTCGAAAAAATCCTCGCAGCGCAAGGGATCGACAACAGTGAAAAAACGGATGATCTATTTCTTCGGTAACGGCGAAGCGGATGGCAAGGTCACCATGAAACCCATTCTGGGTGGCAAGGGTGCCAATCTTGCCGAGATGTCCAGAATCGGCATTCCGGTCCCGGCGGGGTTTACCATCAGTACCGAGGTGTGTACCCATTTTTTCCATCATGACGGCGCCTATCCGGAAAAATTGCGCGGGCAGGTGGACAAAATGCTCGCCAAGGTGGGCAAGGCCATGGGCAACCGCTTCGGCGACGCCAAGAATCCCTTGCTGCTGTCGGTTCGTTCCGGCGCGCGGGTCTCCATGCCGGGCATGATGGATACGGTGTTGAATCTGGGTCTGAATTCGGAGACCCTGCAAGGACTGTTGAAACAGTCCGGAGACGAGCGGTTCGTGTATGACTGCTACCGCCGTTTCATCCACATGTACTCCAATGTCGTGCTCGATCTGCCCCATGAGCGGTTCGAGGAGGCGTTGACCCACATGAAGAAGAGCCTCGGCAAGCAGCAAGATATGGAGGTCACCGCCGAGGAGTGGAAAGGGCTGGCCGAGCAGTACAAGGCCGTGGTTCTGGAAGAGACCGGCAAACCCTTCCCCGAGGATCCCCTCGAGCAGTTGTGGGGGGCCATCGGCGCGGTGTTCCACTCCTGGAACTGCGACCGGGCCAACACCTACCGTCGGCTCAACAACATCCCGCATGATTGGGGCACGGCGGTCAACGTCCAGGCCATGGTGTTCGGCAACATGGGCATGGACAGTGCCACCGGCGTGGCCTTCACCCGCGATCCGGCCACCGGCGACAACCGTTTCTTCGGCGAGTTTCTCATCAATGCCCAGGGCGAGGATGTGGTTGCCGGCATCCGCACGCCCCAGGAGATCACCCTGGATGGAAAAAATCGCGCCAGGTCCCCGCATCTGGCCATGGAAGAGGTGATGCCCGAGCTGTACCAGGAGTTGGTCACGGTCTACAAGAGGCTCGAGAGCCATTTTCGCGACATGCAGGATCTGGAGTTCACCGTCCAGAAGGGCAAGCTCTGGCTGCTTCAGACCCGCAACGGCAAGCGTACCGTGCAGGCCGCGTTGCGCATCGCCCTGGACATGGTGAAGGAGGGGTTGATCAGCCAGCGCGAGGCGATTCTGCGCGTCAAGCCCGAGGATCTCAATCAACTGCTCCATCCGATGCTGGATGGCAAGGTGGCGCGCAACGTCATCGCCACCGGTGTGCCCGCCTCGCCGGGCGGTGCGGTGGGCGAGGTGGTTTTCACCCCCGAGGATGCGGTGCAGTGGGTCGCGGAGGGGCACAAGGTGATCCTGATGCGCGAGGAGACCAGCCCGGAGGATATCCACGGCATGCACGCCGCCCAGGGAATCGTCACCGCCCGTGGTGGCGCCACCTCGCATGCCGCCGTGGTGGCGCGCGGCATGGGGCGTCCCTGCGTTTCCGGCTGTCATGAGCTGGAGATCGATCAGAAAACCCAGACCTGCACGGTCAAGGGACAGGTGATCAAGAAGGGGGACTGGATCACCATCGACGGGGATCAGGGTCAGGTGATCCTGGGTCGCATTCCGATGATCGAGCCGCAACTGACCGGTGATTTCGACAAGTTCATGAAAATGGCCGACACGGTGCGTCACCTCAAGGTGCGCGCCAATGCCGACACCCCCACCGATGCCGAGAACGCGGTTCGTTTCGGCGCCGAGGGGATCGGTCTGTGTCGCACCGAGCACATGTTCTTCAAGGACAACCGCATCCTGGCGGTGCGCGAGATGATCCTGGCCCACGACGAGGCCGGGCGTCGTGCTGCCCTCGACAAGATCATGCCGATGCAGCGTTCCGACTTCGAGGAGATCTTTCGCGTCATGAAGGGGCGTCCGGTGACGATTCGTCTGCTCGATCCCCCGCTGCACGAGTTTTTGCCTCACGAGGTCAAGGAGCAGACCGATGTCGCCCAGGTGATGGGTGTCGAACTCAAGGAGATTCAGGCGCGCGTGGGGGCGCTCAAGGAGTTCAACCCCATGCTCGGCCATCGCGGTTGCCGGTTGGGCATCACCTTCCCGGAGATCTACGAGATGCAGGTGCGGGCCATCATGGAGGCGGCCTGCAATCTGGTCAAGAACGAGGGGTTTGCCATCATTCCGGAGATCATGATCCCGTTGGTGGGTCTGCCCCAGGAGTTGAAGTTCCTCAAGGAGCGCACCTTGCAGGTGTGCGCCGAGGTGATGGAGGCTTCCGGCGTGAAGATCGACTATCTGGTGGGCACCATGATCGAGTTGCCGCGTGCGGCGTTGGTGGCGGATGTGTTGGCCGAGGATGCGGAGTTCTTCTCGTTCGGCACCAACGATCTGACCCAGACCACCCTCGGCATCTCCCGTGACGATGCCACGCCGTTCATCACCGCCTATCTCGAGAAGGGGTTGGTGGCCGTGGATCCGTTCGTGTCGTTGGATCAGAGCGGGGTGGGTCAGTTGGTCGAGATGGGGGTCAAGAAGGGGCGTGCCGTGCGCAAGTCCATCAAGGTGGGGGTGTGTGGCGAGCATGGTGGGGATCCGGCTTCGATCGGATTTTTCGAGAACGTGGGGTTGGATTATGTCTCCTGTTCGCCGTTCCGGGTGCCGGTGGCGCGGTTGGCTGCGGCCCAGGCGGTGATTGCGCGGTGATGACTGTCGCAGGGGTCCGGGGACCGAAGGTCCCCGGCGGAGGTTCGGAGGCAGAGCCTCCGAGGTTTCGTTTCTGACTTTGCTTTTGAATTTGTCTTTGTCTTTGTCTTGCTGCTTTTGAATTTGTCTTTGCTTTTGGCGCGCTCTACAAAAAAGCATTTTTTCGCGCTCTTTGCGAAAAAATGCTGCGCGCAGCCTTGGTTTCGTTGGATGTTGTGCGATTTCTGCAAAACATCCAACGAAAGCATCGCCAGAACAGTCAGCCGAAGGCAGTTTGGGTGCTGACGTTGATCATGGAACGACGCATCCCGTGATGGGTGCGGTTTGAAATCAAAGTCGTGGGGCGTCGCCCCACCCCCCCGCCGGGGATCTTCGGCCCCCGGTCCCCCGGAAACGTTTTTTTTCCCCGTAACGGTTTTGCCGCCACCGGGAGAGCGGATTTGAGTACCTTCGAATACACCGCCCTCGATGGCCGGGGCCGCACCAGAAAAGGGGTCGGGGAGGGAGATTCCCCCCGCGAGGTGCGCGATCGCCTGCGCGAACAAGGCTTGACCCCCCTCACCCTGCAAGAGATCCACAAGGGGAACACGCACCCCCAATCCAGCCTGTTCTCACCCACGCGCGGCATCGGCGGCGCGGAGTTGACCCTGGCCACCCGTCAACTGGCCACGCTTTTGAAAGCCGCGCTGCCGGTCGAAGAGGCGCTGAATACCGTTTCCCAACAGACCGATCACAAAAAATTGCGCGTCATCCTGCTCGCCGTGCGCGCCCGCGTGCTCGAGGGTCGCTCCCTGGCCACGGCACTCGATGACTATCCTGACCTTTTCAACGATCTCTATCGCGAAACCGTCGCCGCGGGCGAAAGCTCCGGACAACTCGACCAGGTTCTGGAACGACTCGCCGATTACCTGGAGAAAAGCCGCAAACTCAGATCCGGCGTGGGCCTGGCCTTGATCTATCCGGCGGTGGTGGTGTTTTTCTCCCTGCTGGTGGCCGGAGCGCTGGTCACCTACGTGGTGCCGGAAGTGACACGGGTGTTCGAGGATTTCGGCCAGGATCTGCCCCCTCTGACCCGGGGTTTGATCGCCCTGTCGGAGTTCTTGCGCCATCACGGTGCCTGGCTGTTCGTCGGCCTGTTCGCCGCGGTGGTGGCCATGCGCGCCCTGCTGCGCCGCGAGGGGCCGAAACGGGCCTGGCATCGGCTTCATCTGCGCCTGCCGATCGTCGCCGCCCTGACGCGAGGCATCCATACCGCCCGGTTCGCCCGCACGCTGGGGATTCTCACCGGCAGTGGGGTGCCGATCCTGGAAGGGCTGCGCATCGCGGCACGCGGGGTGGGGAATCTGCCGATGCGCGAGGCGGTGAACCGCGCCGCCGAACGGGTGCGCGAGGGGGGGACGGTCCATCAGGCGCTGGCGGAAAGCCGCATCTTCTCCCCGCTGGTGGTCCACCTGATCGCCAGCGGCGAGGCGAGCGGCAATCTGGCCAACATGCTCGATCGCGCCGCCGAGGCCCAGGAACAGGAGGTGGAGAGCCTGGTGGGGGTGCTGACCGGCATGCTCGAACCGTTGTTGATTTTTCTGATGGGCGGTATGGTGTTGACCATCGTGGTGGCGATCCTGCTGCCGATATTCAATCTGAACCAGTTGATCCAGTGAGGTTTAAGGCGATGAGACAAGGAACGAGCCACACGAGGCGTCCCGGAGAGGCCGGTTTCACCCTGATCGAGATCATGGTGGTGGTGGTGATTCTGGCGGTGCTGGCCACGCTGGTGGCTCCCAAAATCATGAGCCGTCCGGGCGAGGCGCGACTGGTGAAGGCCAAACAGGATATCCTGGCCCTGGAGGCGGCCCTGAATCTCTACAAACTGGATAATCATATCTACCCCACCACAGATCAAGGGCTCGATGCCCTGGTGAAAAAACCGACCCAGGAGCCGCTCCCGCCGAACTGGCGCGAGGGGGGCTATCTGGCGCGTCCGCCCAAGGATCCGTGGGGACGGGCCTATCTGTATCTGAGACCCGGCGCGCATGGCGAGTTCGATCTTTATACCCTGGGCGCGGACGGCGTGGAGGGGGGCGAGGAGGTGAACGCGGATATCGGCAACTGGAATCTGGAGGGTGGACAGCGTGAGCCGGGGCGGCGTTGAGCGCGGTTTCACGTTGCTGGAGATCCTGGTCGTTCTGCTGATCATCGGCGTGATGATGGGCATGGTGGTGCTGTCGGTCTCCCCGCGCGATGCCGGCAAGGTGGCGCGCGAGGAGTTGGGGCGGCTCAAGGGGATGCTGGAGCTGGCCTCGCGCGAGGCGGTGCTGGAGGCGCGCGAGTGGGGGATGCGTCTTGGCAAGGATGGCTACGAATTCCTGGTTCAGGATGAGAAGAGCCAATGGCGGCCCCCACCCGCGGGAGAGAGGGTCTTGCAGGCGCGGACTCTGCCCGAGGGGTGGCGGATCGAATGGAACGTGGAGGGCGAGAAACAGGAGCAGGGGGTCAAACCCGAGGATCCGCCCCAGATTCTGATCACTTCGGATGGCGAGATGACCCCGTTCGAGCTGGAGGTCGAGGTCGAGAAGAGACGCGGCGTGCTGGAGCGCTATCGGTTGAGCGCCGGGGTGACCGGTCGGGTGCGCGTCGAAAAGGTGGAGCGGCCATGAACGCCCGGGGGTTTTCGTTGCTGGAGACCGTGGCGGCATTGGCGGTGCTGGCCGTGGCGCTGGCGGCGTCGATGCGGGTGGTGGGAGAGCATGCCCGCAATGCGGCCTATTTGAAGGAGCGCACGTTGGCCCATTGGGTGGCGATGAACCAGACCGCCGAGTGGCGTTTGCGCCACGAATGGCCCGAGCCCGGAATGAAACAGGGGTTGGAGCGGATGGCGGACCGGGATTGGCATTGGCGGGTGTTGATCTCCACCACCCAGGAGGAGACGGTGCGTCGTCTGGAGGTGCTGGTGCGTACCGAGGAGGGGGAGACGACTCAACCCCTGGCACGGTTGGAGTCCTATCTGGCCAGACCCGAGGAGGTCAGGAAATAGGGGCTTGACGGTGCCGAACCCACCCCGTTGGTCTGATGCGCTACCGTTTTCGACACCCCCATCCCTTGTCCGCACCCATGAATCGACCGCGCAAACAACACGGCTTCACCCTTCTGGAACTGCTGGCGGCTCTCGCGGTGTTCGCGGTGATGGCGACATTGGCCTATGGGGGGCTGGGATCGCTGGTGCAGACCCGTCAGGAGTCCATGAAGCGCAGCGAGGAGTTGGCGGCGCTGCGGAGTTTTTTTCTGCTTTTCGCCCGCGATGTGGAACAGAGCCTGCCGCGTGGCATCATCGATGGCACGCGCACGGCGCGCGCGCCGTTCATCGGCAACGACGGGGCGGAACGGTTTTTGGAGTTGACGCGCGGAGGACGCCCCAATCCGCGTGGTCTGGCGCGCAGCTCCATGGAACGGGTCGAATACGCCCTGGAGGAGGGGAAGATCCTCCGGCGCGCCTGGCCGGCGCTCGACCGGGTGCATGAGGAGATCCCCAAGGGCGAGGTGGTGCTGGAAGAGGTGGTGGAGGTCGAAATTCGATTTTCAAGCGCGGATGGCAAATGGCGCGGCACCTGGCCTTCGCCTCCAGCGCAGCCCGGGCTGATGCCTCCCCAGCCCGGCGCGCCCGGCCAGCCAGCCCAGCCCGGCGCGCCCCTGGAACAGACCGCGACCGCGCTCCAGGAGACGCCGCCTCCGTCGGCGGTGGAGATCGTGGTGCTCAAGAAGGGGTGGGGCCGGATTCGCCGGGTGTTCGAGATCGCGGGAGGGGCGGGATGAGTCCGGGGGTGCATCCATTCCGCCGGGTCGAGGCGACGCGGATTGAGGCGCCGGGATGTCGGGCCGGCATCCGGCAGACGGTGGATGCGCGCGCGCGGGGACGCGGAGCGGCGCTGTTGACCGCGCTGTTGATCGTCTCCGTGGCCGTGGCGCTCGCCACGTCGTTGTTGTCCGCGCAGCATCTGGAGATTCGCGCCAGCGCCAATCTGTTGGATCGGGATCGGGGCATGCAGTTCGCGCTGGGCGGTGAGGCGTGGGCCATGGGGATCTTGAACCGCGACGCGGCGGATAGCCAATACGACCACCTCAATGAAACATGGGCCGGGACGCCGCCCCCGGTGCCGGTGACCGGCGGTTCGGCGACCGGACGGATCATCGATCTGCACGGGCGGTTCAATCTCAACAATCTGTTGCTGGATGGCAAACAGAGTCCGAACGATTGGGCCCGTTTCGAACGGCTCCTCAAGGTGGTCGGCATCGAGCCGCGGGTGGCCTTCGCGGTGATGGATTGGATCGATCCAGATGGTCTGGTGAGCGGACCGGGTGGGGCCGAGGAGGAGACCTATCTGGGCAGGCGACCGCCCTATCGTCCGGCCAACCGTTTTTTTGTCAGCACCAGCGAGTTGCGGCTGGTGGCGGGGTTCAACGAGGAGATGGCGATCCGTCTGTTGCCGTTCGTGACCGCCCTGCCGGAGCGGACCGAGATCAACATCAACACCGCGCCGATCGAGTTGCTCATGACCCTGGTCGAGAACATGACCCGCGCCGAGGCGCAGGTGTTCGACGACAAACGGCGTCGGGAGAATGGGTACAAAAGTGTGAGCGCGCTTCTGGAAGAGCCGTCCATCAAGGGCAAGGGGGTGTTGTCTGCGGGTTTGACCGTCAATTCCCGTTATTTTCTGGTGGAGAGCGAGGTGACTTTGGGCCGGGGGCGGACATTGCTTTCCAGCGTGTTGCTGCGCGGTGGCGGTCACGCCAAGGTGGTGCGCCGCACCCGCGAGGGGGGGTGAGGAGCGCTTCCCAGAACAGGAGCGCCGCCGCGCGTCGTGGATCCCGGTCTGACGGTCAGAACGCCGCCATCAGGCGCAGCAGAATGGTTCGACCCGGTGCGTAGGGATGGGTGGTGGTGGGGGTTTGCGGCGGCTCGGCAATGAACTCCCGATAGTTCCGGTCGAACAGATTGGCAAGTTCCAGGGAGAGGCCGAGATTTTTGGCGGGTTGATAGCCGCCGTACAGATCCATGGTGGCGTATGATCCCATGGGGCCGGTCGAATCCTGACCGGTTCCGGTGGCCGACGAGCTGTCCGTGGCCCGTTTGGCGCCCACCCAGCGCAGCCGCGTGCCGGCATTCCAGAGCGTTTCGCTGCCGAACAGATCCACGAACAGATTGGCCTCCAGCGGTGGCACCTGATACAGAGGGTGGCGATCGGTGAGGTCGCGACCATGCTGGCCGACGAGATGCAACCGCAACGCCAGCCAGTCGAGCGCGTTGTGGCGCAGATCCGCCGTCACGCCGGTCAACACCGCATCCACGTTGCGGTAGATGAACCCCCCGTCGTTGGCGATCGTGCCCGATTGACCGCGCGCATGGTCGAGGAGGATGAAATCCTGGATGTGGTCCGCGAAACCGGCGAGCGTCACCTGGGTGGATCCGGGAGTTCCTCCTCGGCCATGGCGCTTGTAGCCGTTTTGGTGGAGTCTGGCGCCGATCTCGACCTTGTGATGTTTTTCCGCCTCCAGCTCCGGGTTGCCGATCTGCAACAGGACGCCGGTTCCGGTGTTGGCGTAATAGAGTTCGGTGAGTTCCGGCAGACGGACGGCACGACGCAGATCGAAAAAGAGCGTGTTCGCTGGCATCACGTCGTATTCCAGTTTCAGCCGCGCGCCGGTCTCGTGGAACGACTGGTCGGTGTCGCCGGTGAATCCGTAATACTTTCGATAGAGATCGCGCGGGGTGAGGTTGTAGACTACGCCGGCGGGTCCGGGCACGTTCGGGCGGGTATCCGCCTGGGCGATTTCGGTGCGTCGCAGATCGGAACGGATGGCGGCCTCGACCCGCGCGGGGGAGGCTTGCCATGTATGCCCCACCTCGATCGCCAACTGATCGGCCTGGGCGTCGGGAACCCGGATTGCGGTGATCTGGTTGGGACCGTACTCCCGCGCCAGTCGGTCGGCATCGTAGCGTTCCCGCGAGCCCTCCAGCGTGAGCCAGCTTCCACCCGGCGCGGTCAGGCGCGAGGAGAGGAGCAGGGTGCGGATTTGTGCGTCCAGGGCGATCCAGGTGTTGATCCGCGGACGCAGGGAGTGGTTGTCCGCGTCGATTTCGACCTCGGTCCAGGTGGCCTTGAGATCCAGACGGTTGAAGAGCCCTTCCAGGGGGATGGCATCCCCGGAGATCGCCAGGTACATGCGCTCCAGACCTGGGGCGTCCAGGTTGTAGTGGGGAACCTTGCCGTCCGTGAACTGATCCCGGACGGCGATCATTCTGATTTGAGACGGTTTATCCTGATTGAATCGGGCGAACAGGTACTCGGAGTCCCGTTTCAGGCCGGTTTGGATCCGTTGGTCCGAGGGGGTTGTGTAGCTGTGCTGCCACTCGTGACGCACGGCGGTGGCCAGGGTGAGATCCTGCCAGGCCGCCTGAAGGCGGGTCGCGGCGATGCGCGTGCCCGCCAGTCCGGTTTGGGCGGAAACGGTCAGCGGCAGGTTGGCCGCGCTGGTCTCCTCCAGGGCTGGAAGCCAGGGGTCGGCGGCGGGATGGGAAAAGGTGACGGTGCCGGGCGCGGTCAACACCTTGGAAAAGGGGATGACGTCGGGAAAATCCTGCGAGCCGTGTCGCTTGAGCGTCTTGGGCAGAACCAGGGAGTACTCTTCGCCGTGACCGGTCTGGGAAACGGTGAGCAGGGACAGCAGGGAGAGTGCGCACCAGGGCAGACGGATCGATGGTCGTCGGGCTGGTCGGGTGGAACGCACCGCTGGCGAAAGGCGACGCATATGGGTTGGTTTGGCGCGCAAGTCAGGGATGTCGCATGGCTGGGTGCATGAAGCCAAGGACTCCGGATCGGATTTTTGGGATCCGTATTGAGAAGCAGGAACGAGCATGGAATGATCTATAGGGGAATTCTCGGCTCAGGTCAATGCCAGGGAGTGCGCACCGACGGATGCGCGGGCTCCCGGACGCGGGCCCCGGGTGTGTCCGAGAGGGGGCGCGCGTCCGGGGGGCGCGTCGCCCTGGCGGCGCCATTGCGATCGTCTCGCTTGACAGCCGTGGGGAAAGGATTTAATCTTTCAGGGTCTCAAGGGGAGTAGTCGCCTTCCTGCAAAGGGAAGGGCATGCGTCAACATGCTTGTGTCGGGTTCCGCACCGACCATGGCGCATGCGGTCGCCTCCGGCTGTCAAATCAGCCGCGGGGTGAACATGGCGAGACCTTGGATGTGGCGATACGTCTGGCTGGGGGCTGGGCGAGTCTCGCCCCATTCCAAGGTTCGACCATCGCCCGCCCCCTGGTTTCCATCCCATGCATCCATCTCGTGACTCGCCATGCCCGGTCCTGGACCGCGCGTTTTGTCGCGCGCGCGCCCTTTTTGAATCCCGGCTCTCCCTTGGGGGGAGTCTCCGGGACCGTCTTGCCTCCAATCTTGAAATCCTGTCCCGAAACCACCTTATCCGGAGAATATAAAGATGTCTGAAGTTGAAACGGCATCCCAAATGGGCATGCTGACCACGATTTTCACGTCGTTCGGGTTGATCTTTCTGGCGGAGTTGGGCGACAAGACCCAGCTGGTCTGCATGACCCTGGCGGCCAGGCACCGTCCCAGGCCGGTCTTGTTCGGGGCCATTGCCGCCTTCATCGTGTTGAACGTTCTGGCCGTGGTGTTTGGGGCGGGTCTGGCCAAGCTCGTGCCGGAGAGGATTCTGGCGGGACTGGTCGGGGTTCTGTTCGGCGTGTTCGGCATTCTGTCGCTGCGGGCCAAGAGCGACGAGGGCGAGGACGAGTCGGTGGAGGAGAAATCCGGGCATGGGATTTTTGTCACCACCTTTTTGATGATCTTTCTGGCGGAGATGGGGGACAAGACCCAGTTGTCGGTGGCGGGACTGGCCAGCACCTTGCCGCTGGTTCCGGTCTGGATCGGCTCGACACTGGCCCTGTCCGCCTCTTCGCTGATGGGCGTGGTGGCGGGGCGTACCCTGTTGACCCGCATCCCTATGCATCGCCTGCATCAGATCAGCGGGGTGTTTTTCTTGCTCCTTGCCGCCTTGGCCTTCTACGAGGCGTTGGGGTGAGCCGGTTCGCCGGCGGTTCGCGGTGGGCGCTGGTGGGGCCAGGGAGGTCGGCGCGGTATCGGAACGTCAGAACGACTGGGTTTCGATGCCGTGGATCTTGATGCGGTAGGCGATCTGGCGCGGGGTCATGCCGAGCAGGCGGGCGGCCTTGGCCTTGACCCAGCCGCTTTTGCGCAGGGCGTGCAGCACCCGTTCCCGTTCATCCGCCTCGCCGGGGGAGGCGTCCCCGACCTCCACCCCTTTCAGGGGGGTGAGCGGCAGGGGGTTCTCCCGAGTCAGGCTCGTGGGCGCGGTCAGGGAGAGATCGATCTGAATGAAATCCGGGGTGACGGTGGTGCCTGGACAGATCACCGCCGCCCGCTCCAGACAGTTCTCCAGTTCGCGCACGTTGCCCGGCCAGTCGTGACGCACCAGCAGCCGCAGGGCGGCATCGGTGAGGATCAGCCGTCGTCCCTGGCGCTTGGAGATGCGCGCCATCAGAAAGCGGGCGATGTCCGGGATGTCCTCCCGGCGTGCCCGCAGGGGCGGCAGAACGATGGTCATCACGTTCAGTCGGTAGTAGAGATCGCGCCGGAAGGTGCCGCGCAGCACCGCCTCTTCCAGATGGCGATGGGTCGCGGCGATGATGCGCACATCCACCTTGATGGTATGCTCGCCGCCCACCCGTTCGAACTCCCCTTCCTGCATCACGCGCAGCAGTTTGGCCTGGAACACCGGCGAGATCTCGCCGAGTTCGTCCAGAAAGAGCGTGCCGCCATGGGCGAGTTCGAAGCGCCCCTTGCGGGTGGAAAGGGCGCCGGTGAAGGCCCCTTTCTCGTGTCCGAAGAGTTCCGATTCGATCAGGTTGTCGGAGAGTGCCGCGCAGTTGAGCTTGACGAACGGGTGGCGCGCGCGCGGTGAATGATAATGGATGGCGTGGGCGATCAACTCCTTGCCGGTGCCGGATTCGCCGCGGATCAGCACCGTGGTGTCCCAGCGCGATACCAGACGGGTCTGCTCGAAGATCTGCCGCATGGCATCCGAGCGCCCGATCATGTTGTCGAAACCGTAGCGGTTGCGCACCTCGCGCAGCAGTTGATCGCGCTGATCGGCCAGTTCGCGCTTCTCCTCGGCCACCTTGCGCGCCAAAAGGATGCTCTGCACCAGCAGATGGGCCACCATCTCCAGAAACGCGACATACTGCAACAGCCGGTCTCCATCCATCCAACCCGGCTGGGCCGCCAGCACCCCGACCAGTTCGTGATCCCCGACGCGAATCGGCACGCCGATGAAGGGGAGACGGCGGTCCAGGCGTCCGGACTTGTTGAGAAAACGGGGTTCGTCGCCGGCGCGCGGGATCATCACCGTGCGTCCGGCGGTCAGGATCATGCCGAGCACCCCCTCGCCAGGGCGATAGCGGACGGTATCTTCGCTCAGGGGGTCCATGCCTTCGGGATGGGCGGCGTGGATCGCCAGGGCGCCGGAGATCGGATCGACCAGGGTGATGACCGCGCTGCGCAGATGGGCGTGACGATGCAGTTCCGCCACCACGGCGCGCATGGTGCGTCCGGGGTCCGGCGACTGGTGCAACGCCTGACTGACATGGAACAGGGTGCGCATGAAGATGGTGTTCACCGGAGTGTCCGTCAGGATGCGATCCTCGGTCACGGGTTCCAACATTTTCATGTTGAGCTTCCTTGGCGTGTTGCGGATATCATGAGATCAGAAGCTTGATCTGCGCAAAAGTTCGACACGACAGATGTGACGTTATTCCAGCTAGCAATGGCTGTGCCGCGATTTTTTTATGTTCATTATCCGTTATTTAACAGATACATGAACAAAATCTTCGGATGAGTGGCCAAAATATGCATAAAAATTATTCACGATCTTATCGATTCTGCATGCCAAATCCGAATGTTTGATTAAAATTTAGACTGTCGCGGGCGAAGGTCTGGCTGGCCCGTCGGATCGAAACGGCCCGGCAACGGGTTTGCCGCACGGTTGGATGAAAACATGCTTGACAGGGATCCTTCCTGTCCTGTATAAATCATTTTTTGTCTGCGTCAGCTTCTCGGCATCTCCTTTCGTCTGTCCCTGTCGCTCCATTCCATCCGAACACCTCGTGTTTCCCAGCCATTAAGGGTCTTTTGTGTCCGAATTCAATCAGCTGAACCTCGTTTCCTCCCTGCGGACCGCCATCCAGCAAGCCGGTTTTCAAGCACCCACCCCCATTCAATCCCAGGCCATTCCCCATCTGCTGGACGGGCATGACCTTCTGGGGATCGCCCAGACCGGAACCGGCAAGACCGCCGCTTTCGTTCTGCCGATCCTCAACCGTCTGATCAGTCAGCCCCGGCGTCCCCGAGCGGGCGAGGCCTCGGTTCTGATCCTTACCCCGACCCGCGAACTGGCCTCCCAGATCGGCGCCACCATCGAAGCCTTTTCCGCCACGCTGCCGATCCGGCACACGGTGATCTTCGGTGGGGTGGGGCAATATCTTCAGGCCAAGGCGATGTCCCGGGGGGTTCACATCCTGGTGGCCACGCCGGGCCGTCTGCTGGATCTGATCAATCAGGGGATCGTGCGTCTTGCCAGCTTGCAGGTTTTCGTGCTCGACGAGGCGGACCGCATGCTCGACATGGGGTTCATCCACGACATCCGTCGCGTCATCGCCCTGCTGCCTGCGGAGCGTCAGACCCTGCTTTTTTCGGCCACCATGCCCCCCGAAGTGGAGGAGTTGACCAAGGGAATTCTGAGCGATCCGGTGCGTGTCGAGGTGACGCCCCAATCCACCACGGTGGAGAAGGTCGATCAGAAGGTGCTGTTCGTGAACAAGGAGAACAAACGGGCGCTGTTGAAAAAGATTCTGGAACAGCAGGATATCCAGCGCGCCCTGGTTTTCACCCGCACCAAGCACGGCGCGGATCGGGTCACCGAGCATCTGGAAAAGAACGCCATTCCGGCCATGGCCATTCACGGCAACAAGTCGCAAAGCGCCCGCGAGAAGTCTTTGGAGCTGTTTCGCAACGGTGAGGTGCGCGTGTTGGTGGCCACCGACATCGCCGCCCGTGGCATCGACGTGGCCCACATCAGCCATGTGATCAACTTCGATCTGCCCAACGAGCCGGAGAGCTACGTGCATCGCATCGGGCGTACGGCGCGTGCCGGCAACGATGGTCAGGCCATCTCCTTCTGCGATGCCAGCGAGAGTCCCTATCTGCGCGATATCGAACGGATCATCCGTCAGAAGGTGCCGGTGGATCGCGATCACCGCTACCACTGCGAGATCGCGGCGGGGATGTTCCCGGAACCGCAGCGTGGCCCTTCTTCCGCCAGGCGCCAGGCGCCCACCCCCACCCGGAGCGCTGCTCCCGCCAAGGGTCGCCGTCCGCCGCCGGTGGCGGCCAGGCATGCCGAACAGGCCGCCCGTCCCCAGGGGCAGCGCAACAAGGCCCCGAGGGCCTGACCTGGGATGGGCGGCACGGCCAGGGATGGTATGGTTGCCTTGACTGTTGAAAAAAAAGAGAGAGTCTGGGAGATTCCTCTCCCAGGGTTTGTCTTTTGACGTTGCTTTTGCTTTTGACTCTGCCTTTGGCGCGCTCTTTTCAAAGAAGCATTTTTCGCGTTCTTTGCGAAAAATGCGCCGCGCGCAGCCTTGGAAGAGCCGTCGTTTTGCGCCTTTGGCAAAACGACGGCTCTTCGCCTTGCCTCAAACAGGCCGACGAAGGCGGCTCTCCCCTCTCCGCGCCTCCTCTCGTCATGCCCCGTCTCTCCCCTCTCCGCGCCTCCTCTCGTCATGCCCCCGTCTCTCCCCTCTCCGCGCCTCCTCTCGTCATGCCTCCGTCTCTCCCCTCTCCGCGCCTCCTCTCGTCATGCCTCCGTCTCTCCCCTCTCCGCATGCCCCGTCTCTCCAGGCTTGGCAGCGCAGCAATACACGATTTCTGTTGTGCACTGTGGCGTACCGCTTGTCGATGACAGCACCGACAAGCCGGGATGACGGAAAATTATGATTTTTATAATGCTCGTGAGGCTGATTTACAGCCTCTGTCAGCATCGGTCAAGGGTGCTCAGAACAGTCGGAGCCCAGTGCCCAATCACCAGGATTCAACCAGGTTGATTTTACGTCTTCTCCACGCGGCATGCAAACTTTTCGCATCGAGTGTCACGCCAAGATGGGTCGCGGCCTTGAGTGGCCGGCCTCACGAGGGAGGGCCGGCCTCACGAGGGAGGGCCGGCCCATGATGGATCGCTCGCCCGCCCCTCAGGAGGGCCCCCGCTCGCCGGCGTTCCGCTCGCCGGCGGACTCCCTGGACAAAGAGATCAACGCATGCAGGGTGCGCAGTTCCTCGGGCAGGGGGGTGCGTTTCAAACGCATGGCGAAGCGGCGCAGATGGGGCAGCAGCGCATCGGCCTCGCTGGCTGTGATGGCGATGCCCAGCCGCGAGTAGGCCCAACGCACCCCATGCCGCCCCGAGTGCTTGCCGAGCACCAGTTGGTGCTCACGTCCCACCAGATGGGGATCCAACCCCTGGTAGTTGCGCGGATCCTTGAGCAGTCCATCGACGTGGATCCCGGATTCGTGCGAAAAAACCCGATCTCCGACCACGCTCTTGAGCGGTGAGATCGGCATGCCCGAGGCCCGCTCCACCAGCTTGGAGACCGCGGGAAACCGCTTGAGATCGATGCCGGTCTCCAGGCCGTGCAGACGGGTGAGGGCGGTGACCACCTCTTCCAACGGGGCGTTGCCGGCCCGCTCCCCCAGACCGTTCACCGTGGTGTTGACAATCGTCGCCCCGGCCTGGATCGCGGCCAAGGTGTTGGCGGTGGCCAGGCCCAGATCGTCGTGGGCATGCATCTCCAGATCGATGTCCAGCCCGGCGCGCAACCGTTTGATCCGTTCGTACAGACCAAACGGCTCCAGGATGCCCAGGGTGTCGGCGAAACGGAACCGTTCGGCACCGGCCTGTTGCGCCGCCTCGGCCACCTGGAGCAGAAAATCCCCGTCCGCCCGCGAGGCATCCTCGCCCCCGACGCAGACCGACAGCCCCTCGTCGAGGGCGAATGCCACGCAACGCCGCAATCGATCCAACAGCCAGCTCCGATCCCGGTTGAGCTTGTGGCGGATCTGCTGGTCCGAGACCGGCAACGACAGATCCACCATCTCCACGCCCAGGCCGCGACAGGCGCGGATCTCCTCCTCGCGCATCCGACACCAGACCAGCAGACGCGCCGAAAGATCCGCCCGCGCCAGATGACGGATCCCCTCGCGCTCTTCGGCACCCATGGCGGGAATGCCGATCTCCAGTTCCGGCACCCCCATGCCATCCAGCGCACGGGCGATGGCCAGCCGCTCATCCAGGGTGAAGGCCACGCCCGCGCTCTGCTCCCCATCCCGCAGGGTGGTGTCGTCGATGATCACGGTGGGTCTGTTCATGGCCTCTCCTCCTGGCATCACGGCTTCCATCCGGCGGTCATGGCGACCGCCGTTTCGATCACGCGGCCATCGGCAGGGCCGCGTGGGTGTGGCACTTCTTGGGACAGACCCGCGCGCAGGCCGCGCAGCCGATGCAGTCATCCCCGTCGTGAATCACCATCACCTTGTGGGGATCGTCCGAAAAGCCATCCCCCTCGTCATCGTCGTCGTCCGCCACCATCTCCCGATCCACCAGATCGAACACCTGACGCGGACACACCTTGAAACAGCGGCCACAGCCGATGCACCGTTTGCCGTTCAACGCGGTGACATAGGTCGGCGTCCAACTCCGTCCACCCCGGGTGGTTCCCGTCATCACGGCTTGCAACATGGTTCGTCTCCCTTGTCGTGTTTCGAACCCGATCTCACAGCCCGGCCACCACGCCGTGATCGCCGATGCGTTGCAGGGCCACGGCCAGCAGTTTGTCCGCCTCGTCTTTCATGCGCGACAGATCCGCGAATCCGAAGCGGTGCACATCGCGCAACACCCGATCCAGGGCCACCAGCTTGCCCACCACGATCATCATTACCCCGAACCCCTCGTGATTCATGTCGAGCAGGGGACGGGCCATCAGACCGCACTCCTTTTCGATCAGCACGGCGATGGCGTTGTAGAAACAGCGCAACCGCGCCATGGTGGCGTGGGAGGGATCCCCGATCACCGGGATTTCGCGCCGTTTTTCCGGCGACAACAGAAACGGCTCGAGCATTTTGCGCATCGAGGTTCCCTCCGACACTCCGCCATGGGACAACAACTGTCGGCGCATCTCCTGGAAGAAGTCCGTGGCCAACAGGCGTTCTTCCTCGTCCAGGCCGTTTTCATCCATGTTTTTCATGATTTTTCTCCGGATAATCTGTTGATGGATACAAGAATTCCTACTCATCCCAACCCGCGGCCAGCATGGCCTCGTAGCGGTTTTCCACCGACGGGGAGACTCCGCGCGGCAGCAACCGTCCGCGCAACACGGGATTGGCCAGACGGGTGAGCAGATCCTGCACGGCGCAGCCCTCCTCCACCACCACGGCGGTGATGCCCGCCTCGGCCAGGCGGCGTCGCGCCGACTCACCCACGGCCACGCAAAAGAGTGCCCGGCACCCCTGCAACGCCTCCACGCGACGGGCGATCCTCGTTTCGTGCTCCTCCTGGCCATCCACGTCCCGCTCGGCGATGAAACGCCCGCCATCGGGCTGGATATCGTGCAGCACGAAGCGGCTGGCCGTGCCGAAATGGGCATCGACCCGCAACCCGTCGCCGCTGGCGAAGGCGACGGTCAGTGTGGAATCAAGGGTGTTGGAAGGTGCCATCATCGTTCGAGGCTCCTTGGTCGAGTTCCGGGAGTCGCGGTCCGGTCAGGCTTGGTGGAATGCCGTGGGGCTGGTGGGCGAGCAGCAGGTTGGCCAACTCGAACAGGGTCTCGCGTGCCCCGCGATATCCGACCCGCACCCGGCGGAATTCGCCCAACCGGTCGAAGATCGGATAGCCGGCCCGATGCAGCGGAACCTTGAGACGCCGGGCACTCCCCTCCAGGGGGGATCCGCCGATCAGGAGTTGCGCGGCGCGCTCCCCGGCCAGTCGCTCCAGATCGTCCAGATCCCCCACCATCCAGCTTTCGTCCGCTGTCATCTCCCCGTCGCGGGGCCACTCCGGCACCACGCAGGCCACGCTCACAGCCCCCATCTCGGCCAGCAGTTGCCGGAATCCCAGCAGCAGTTCCGCTTCGCCGGCCAGGGCCACCCGTTTGAGGCCCAGATAAAAATGGGTGTCGAGCATGGCGTCGAGCAATTGCCGTCGCCACCGTTCGATGCGCGCCATGCCCCACCCGTCGCAGAAGGGGATGAGTTCGGCAACCAGGCGATCGCAGGCATCCAGCCCCATCAGGTGATCGAAGCGCAACACCGGCATGGGACAGCGCGACTGCAACAGCTCGGCGGCGGGAAACAGGGGAGGACCGATCACCAGCGTGGCCCGTGCCCGATGGAGCATGTTGAAGAAGGTGAGCGGCGTGCCTCCGGAGGTCAACGCGCCGTGGCTCCCGTCGGCCAGATGACCATCCAGCGACGCCGCGAGATCGGGCAGAAACACCGCCTGCAACCCCAGCGCCTCCAGCAGATCGGCGATCTCCTCCAGATCTCCCGGCGTGAGGGTGGACGAGGCCAGCACATTGACCATCGGCAGGGTCTGGTCCGCCTGCCACGGCCTGGCCTCGACCAGCTGGTCGATCATGGCCATGATCGCCGCCGCGTGGCCGTTGCTCATGGATCCCGCGAAGTCGGGTGCCTGCACCGGAATCACCGGGATCTGCCGCCACTGGGGATAATCGGCGCGGAATTGTTTGATCGCCCGGTTCAGGTCGCTGCCCGGCAGGGCGGTCAGACCGGTGGAGACCACGCCGATCAACGCCGGATGGTGTTTGGAGGCCACGGTATCGAGGGCCTCGATGAGGTTGTCGTCCCCTCCCATGATGGTGCTGGTTTGATCCATGGCCGTGGTCTGGATGGCGATCGGCTCGCGGAAGTGGCGCACGAACATCACCTTGGTGAAGGCGCTGCACCCTTGCGAGCCGTGCAGGATCGGCATGGCGCCGGCCATCCCCTGGAACGCCAGCACCGCGCCCACCGTGGGGCTGGATTTCAGGGGTCGGACGGTCAAGGGTTTTCGTTTGCGGATCGGACCGTTCATGACTGCCTCCAGGGGGGCGGACGGCGGACCCGCTCCCAGATCGGGTTATGGAGCGTGACGACCATTTGCCGTGCCAGCTCCACCAGACCGGCATAGCCGGCGTAGGCGTGTTCGCGTTCCTGGTTGATGTCCAGGAACGGCAGGCGGGCCTTGAGGGCGGTGAACATGTTGCGACCTCCGGCCATGAAGAGGTCGGCCTGTTCGGCCTGGAAGATCTCCAGCATGCGCGCCGGATTGCCCTCTTCGATGAGCACCGCCTCGTCGCCCATCAACTCCTGGATCCGCGCCCGGTCCTGCTGGGTGGATTTTTTCACCCCGGTGGCCACCACGGTCATGCCCAGGTCCTGCAACGCCGACACCACGGACCAGGATTTGACCCCACCGGTGTACAAAAGCACCCGCTTGCCGTGCAACAACGGCAGCCAGGGGGACAGTCGTGTTTCGAGGAGCGCCTCTTCGCGGGCGATCACCGCCTCGACCCGTTCGGTCAGGCCGGGATCGTCGAGCAGGGCGGCGAAGTGGCGTAGCGCCGCCGAGGTGTCGCGTCGTCCGTAGAAGCTTCCTTCGAACCAGGGAATGCCGTAACGGGATTTCAGCCCCCGCGCCACGTTCAGCAGCGCCTTGGAGCAGACCACCATGGTCGCCTCGGCGCGGTGCATGGCCGCCACCTCGGCATAGCGGGCGTCGCCGGCCAGGGTGCAGCGCACCCACAGTCCTACCTCGTCGAGCAATGGGGCCACATGCCAGAACTCGCCGGCGATGTTGAACTCGCCGACCAGATTGATTGCATGCCAGGTGATGCCGGGTCGTTCCGGCATGGGTTCGGGTTCGCGGGTGCCGATCACCTGTTTGAGCAGGGTTTCGCCGGCGATGCGGTTGCCGAGATTCTTGGTGCCGTAGAAACCCGCCGCGTCCACCGGGATCACCGGTATCCCGAAGGATGCGGTCGCCGCCCGGCACACCCCCTCGAGATCCTCGCCGGTCAAGGCGGGCACGCAGGTTTGATAGACGAATATGGCCGCCGGTTTCCATCGTTCCGCGGTGGTGCGCAGCGCGAAGAGCAGTTTTTTCTCGCCGCGCCCCATGATGATCTCCAGCTCGCTCAGATCGGTGGTCAGGCCGAGGCGGTGCAGCTCCGGGCCGGAAGAGAGGGATCCTCGTCCGTTCCAGGAACTGCCCGCGCAGCCGATCGGACCATGCACCAGATGGGCGGCGTCGCTGATGGGGAACAGGGTGATTTGCGCGCCGTCGAAACTGCATCCACCGGCGGTAGCGCCGGGTTTCAGGCGGGCGCAGGTGGATTTCTCCGGGGTGTTGTGCTCGCATGCCGGTTCGTCCAGCAGCGCGGTGATGTCGGCTTGTCGCATGGTGTGGATGCTCCTCGGTGCGGGTTCGAGTGGCTTTCGACAAACAAGGAGCGCAATGGCTGTGCCATCATTAACCATTTGTTTTATATGGTAATTGACTGACGGATGCGTGTCTCGAACCCTACCTTGTCCAACAACGTGGTCCGGTTTGAGACAAAAAGCACACAAAATGTCGTGAAAAACCGGGGAGGTTTCTGATAAAAATTATAAAAATCAAATAGTTAATTACAGGCATGCCTTTTGCGGACGTTTATGGCAAGCGAAATCGACCCAGTTACCCGAGGTCAAGGAGAGCGGTCATGAGAATCATCCCAGAGAGTGGAATCGGGCCCACCAACGGTCTGATCGACGAGCATCCCTGCTATTCGGAGGGGGCTTCCCATCGGTATGCGCGTTTGCATCTGGCCGTGGCACCGGCTTGCAACATTCAGTGTCGTTATTGCAACCGTCGTTTCGACTGTGTGAACGAGTCTCGACCTGGCGTTGTTTCGGCGTTGTTGACCCCGGAGCAGGCGTTGGAGCGGGTGCGGGAGGCGCGGCAGCGATTGCCGATGTTGCGGGTGATCGGCATTGCCGGTCCGGGGGATCCGTTGGCCAACCGGGAGCGGGTGTTTTCCACCTGTCGGTTGGTGCGGGATCGGTTTCCGGATTTGCATTTATGTTTATCGACCAACGGATTGAATCTGGTTCCGGACACGGTGGACGAGATTGTTTCGTGTGGCATACGGCATGTGACGCTCACCTTGAACGCCTTGGATCCGCGTGTGGGTGCGAAGATATACGCCTGGGTGCGTTGGAAGAATTTCAAGATCGAGGGAGTGGAGGGGGCGGGGATGCTTTTGGAGCGGCAATTGATTGGTTTGCATGCGTTGATTGCCCGTGGGGTATTGGTGAAGGTGAACACGGTATTGATTCCGGGCATCAACGCCGATCAGATTGGACCGATCAATCGGTTGGTGAGCGAGGCAGGTGCTTTCAGTCACAATGTGGTGCCGATGATCAGTGCGCCGGAGCATGGCACCGAGTTTGGACTGGCAGGTATGCGTGGTCCGACTTTGGATGAGTTGCAACGGGCGAGGGAGGCGTGTCGGGGTTCGGCGCGGGTGATGACCCATTGTCGGCAGTGTCGTGCGGATGCGGCGGGTTTGTTGGGTGAGGATCGGCATGCGGAGTTGACGGTGCCTGAACCGAGGCGGGGAAGGGGGCGGTTGCTCGCGGCGATTGCGGGTGGGACGGAGGTGACGGTGCCGGTCATGGCGTGAGGGGGGCATGTGATGTGGTTGTGGATGAGGTTGTGACTGGCGGGGGCCAGGGGCCAATGGCCCCTGGTGGGGTTCGGGGCGAAGCCCTGAGGTTTTGATTTTCCGTTTTTTTCGTCTTTTATGACTTTTCCCTTCGCGCGCTTTGCACGATAAGCGATTTTTCGCGTTTTTTGCGAAAAATCGCGCAGGCGCGCGGTCTTATGTGCCCTTTGTCGTTGCCGTTTTTGGGCAACGACAAAGGGCGAATTGCGTTTGGCGGCCAATGCCGCCTCCGGCGGCCTGTTTGGGGCAAGGCGAAGCCGGGTCGTTTTGCCGACACCGCAAAACGACCCGGCTTCCAAGGCTGCGCGCAGCGATTTTCACAAAAGGCGTGAAAATCGCTTTTTTGAAGAGCGCGCCAAAAGAATAAAGAAAAAGAGAAAACCAGAAAATCAAAGACAAGACCTCGGAGGCGCTGCCTCCGAACCTCCGCCGGGGACCTTCGGTCCCCGGACCCCTGCGACAGTTGGAACGATCCATTGGCCACGGGAGCCAGACCATGCAACCTCTTCTGCAACCCACCACGATTCCCCCCAACCTGGTTCGTGCCCGCTCGGCCCCCTATCTGCAACTCTCCATGACCGCCCGCCCGCAACCGCATGGCGAATGGCTGGCCCGCATCGTCGCCTCCTGGCTGGGCGGGGATAGCCCCCTGCCACGCTACATGGGATTGGGCGCCGAACAATGGCGCGCCTTCATGCGCCACCACTTCCCGGAGGTGGAACCCATCATGCCAAACCGCATCGGCCAACCCGCCGACGCACGCCGCAATTGGGAGCGCCAGGCACTGGTCGAACTGTTTTTGAACCACGCCTCCATCGACCCGCGCGAGGCGACCTGGCTGGCCCATATCCTGGCCGAGGCTTGCCTGGGCTCGGAACACCTGTGGCGCGATCTGGGACTCTGGTCGCGACAGGATCTCTCCAGCCTCCTGAACCTGGCCTTCACACCCCTGGCCCAGGCCAACACCCGCGACATGAAATGGAAGAAGTTCTTCTATCGTCGCCTGTGCGAGGCCGAGGGGGTGCGGTTGTGTACCGCTCCATCGTGCGAGAGTTGCGCGGATCTGGACCTCTGCTTCGGACCCGAAACGTGAAAACACCCAGCCATTGGAGCCTGGCGCGCCAACGGGCGGTGGGGGCCTATCTGGGGTTGGCGGTCGGCGATGCCCTGGGGGCCACCGTGGAGTTCATGACCCCGCGGGAGATCCGAACGGAACGTGGGGTACACCGGGAGATCGCGGGTGGGGGGTGGCTGCGCCTGAAACCGGGTCAGGTGACCGACGACACCACCATGAGCCTTGCCCTGGGCGACGCCATCCTCTCCGAGGGGCGGATCGATCCCTGGATCGCGGCACGGTCGTTCGATGGCTGGATGCGTACTCGCCCGGTGGATATCGGCAATACCGTGCGCCGGGGAATCCTGCACTTTCGCCACAAGGGGATCCCCTGCGCGCCTCCCTCGGAACACGATGCCGGCAACGGCTCGTGCATGCGGGTGTTGCCGGTGGTGCTGGCCTGCCAGGGGGGAGCGATGGAGAGCCTGACCCTGGCCTGCCTGCATCAGGGACGGGTGACCCATCACAATCCCCTCGCCGAGGCGGGTACCTTGTGCGTGGCGCGCATGACCCGCCTGGCCCTGGAAGGGGCATCCGTGGAGACGATGCTGCGCGGACCAGTCAAAAATCTGCTCGAGGCCCATCCCGGCTTCAAATTCCGGGTGCTGCCGGAGATCTCCAACCCCTCCGGCTACATCGTCGAGACCCTGCGCGCGGTGTTCCAGGGGTTCATCGACTCGGACAGCTTCGAGGAGTGCCTGATCAAGGTGGTGAATCTCGGCGGAGACGCCGATACCACCGGCGCCATCGCCGGCATGCTCGCCGGTGCCCGACACGGCGTCCAGGGGATTCCAAGCCGTTGGCTCGATGCCCTGCAACCGGAGGTGGCCGCCTCCTGCATGCAACAGGCACTCAACCTGCTTGCCCGCTCCCCAATGCCGGTCATGCCCGCCGAAGGGTGGTCGCAACCCGAACAACGCCCGGCAGCCTGATTCTGGATCACGCCGGAGGACCGCTCGTCCCTTTTGGCCGTTCCAAGGGGGCGTGTCGGGTTGTCTCCCTCCATGGTCATCAACCCGACAACTCCACCTCGTGCAGTCCGCCGATCAGCAGATACTCCTCCTCGCCCTTGAGCACCCCAGGCAACAGCGAACTGTAAAACAACACCTTCACCCGTGGCGCGCGCATTTTCAGGATCCGGTCGCCGAACTCGTCCGCGCGCTCGCGGTTGGGAGTGAAGGAGTTGAGATTGTTCAACAACACCACCACATGGTTGCGATCCAGACGGGCCACGATGTCGTGGGACTCCAGCCGGTTGACCCCGCGATAGAGGGTCAGCCAACGCGCCTCGGGATCCTCCTTGAGCAGCGCGTATTGGCAGAAGGTGTACAAAAGATCCAACTGCGACTCCAACGCGTTGGCGTTGTAGACCCCAGCCCCCTGTTCGGCCAGAAACCGTTGATACCCCTCGCTGTCCGGGGCGACCCGTCCGCCGAAATAACGCGGCAGCAGCCCGAAACGAGAAGCTACCCACCCCTTCATCACCGCCCCCTCCCGCCCATCGGGATTGAACAGCCAGCCGCGCAACAGGCTCAAGTAATCCGCCTTGTCACGCCGCACCCGTGAACGAAGGTCGAAACCGGCCTTCTCCGGTGCGTCGAGCTGGAAGTGGACGGTCATGTAATCCTTGAACTGCGCGGCGCGCGCCTCGAGGGTATCCAGCCGCTCCAGACGGCGGAACAAATCCCGGTGCGGAATCATCACCCCGTCGAGTTCCAACGGCAGGGGACGCTCCTGAAAATCCAGACAGGCGATCACCGACGAAGGGACGTTGCAACGGTTCAAACGTACCCAGCAGTCGCGCGGCGGACGCCAGTATTCGTGGGTTGGGGTCTGTACGCTATCGGACACAGCCATGTGGGTTGTCGGATTGCGGACCTGTCCGGAGAGGGGTTCGTTCATCATAATATTATTATAAATCAGACTGTTGAAATAAATTCCACAATTGGCTTGGTAAATGCGCCATGGAAACGTAACGTTGGTCGCATCGCAACCCCCAGAAACATAAGGAAAGGAGTTCCCCCATGGCAATTCGGCAATGCGCGATTTATGGCAAAGGCGGCATCGGCAAATCCACCACCACGCAGAATCTTGTGGCGGCCCTGGCCGAGGCTCAGAAAAAGGTGATGATCGTCGGCTGTGATCCCAAGGCCGACTCCACGCGCTTGATCCTGCACGCCAAGGCGCAGAATACCATCATGCACCTGGCGGCGGAAGCGGGAAGCGTCGAGGATCTGGAGTTGTCCGACGTGCTCAAGAGCGGCTACGGCGGCATTCGCTGCGTGGAGTCGGGCGGACCGGAACCGGGCGTGGGCTGCGCGGGTCGTGGCGTGATCACGGCGATCAACTTCCTGGAAGAGGAGGGAGCCTACGAGGAGGATCTGGACTTCGTGTTCTACGACGTGCTCGGCGACGTGGTGTGCGGTGGATTCGCCATGCCGATCCGCGAGAACAAGGCCCAGGAGATCTACATCGTGGTCTCCGGCGAAATGATGGCCATGTACGCGGCCAACAACATCGCCAAGGGTATCGTCAAATATGCCAATTCCGGCGGCGTGCGTCTGGCGGGTCTGATCTGCAACTCGCGCAACACCGATCGCGAGGCGGATCTGATCGAGGCGTTGGCCGCGCGTCTGGGCACGCAGATGATCCACTTCGTGCCGCGCGACAACGTGGTGCAGCGCGCCGAGATCCGCCGCATGACGGTGATCGAGTATGACCCGGCTGCCGCCCAGGCCGACGAGTATCGTCAACTGGCCCAGAAGATGATCCACAACAAGAAGCTGGTGGTGCCCAAGCCCCTGACCATGGACGAACTCGAGGAGCTTCTGATGGAGTTCGGCATCCTGGATGAGGAGGATGCGAGCATCATCGGTCGCACGGCGGCCCAGGAGGCCGCGATTCCGCTGGTTGCCGCCTGATACGCCGATACAAACACTCGAAAGGTCGGGAGAATGACCATGTTGACCACGCATGAAGCGGAAACATTGATCAAGGAGGTGCTGGCGGCCTATCCGGTGGAGTCGGGCGCGGAGCGGGCCCAGCATCTGGCGGTGCTGGATCCCGAGGCTGGCCAGGAGGGGAGTTGCGTCACGGCGAATCGCAAGTCGCTGCCCGGCGTGATGACCATTCGCGGTTGCGCCTATGCCGGATCCAAGGGGGTGGTGTGGGGTCCGATCAAGGACATGATCCACATCTCCCACGGTCCGGTAGGGTGCGGTCAGTACTCCCGCGCCGGACGGCGCAACTACTACATCGGTCACACCGGGGTCAACACCTTCGGAACCATGAACTTCACCTCGGATTTCCAGGAGAAGGACATCGTGTTCGGCGGCGACAAGAAGTTGGCCAAATTGCTCGGCGAGGTGGATACCCTCTTTCCCCTCAACCGGGGGATCACCGTGCAGTCGGAGTGTCCGGTGGGTCTGATCGGCGACGACATCGAGGCGGTCTCCAAAAAGAGCGCCGAAGCCCTGGGAAAGCCGGTGGTTCCGGTGCGTTGCGAGGGGTTCCGCGGGGTGTCGCAATCCCTCGGCCACCACATCGCCAACGACACGATCCGGGATTTCATCCTCGATCGTCCGGGAGCGGGCGAAGGGTTCGAGTCCGGACCGTATGACGTGGCGATCATCGGGGACTACAACATCGGCGGCGATGCCTGGTCCTCGCGCATCCTGTTGGAGGAGATGGGGTTGAACGTGGTGGCCCAGTGGTCCGGCGACGGCACCCTGGCCGAACTCGATCGCACCCCCAAGGCGCGCATGAACCTGGTGCACTGCTACCGGTCCATGAACTACATCAGCCGGCACATGGAGGCCAAGTACGGCATTCCGTGGATGGAGTACAACTTTTTCGGTCCCACCAAGATCGCCGAGTCGCTGCGTCGTATTGCGGCCAAGTTCGACGAAACGATCCAGGCCGGGGCCGAGGCGGTGATCGCCAAATACCAGCCGTTGGTGGATGCGATCACCGCGAAGTTCCGTCCGCGTCTGGAGGGCAAGCGGGTGATGCTGTATGTGGGCGGGTTGCGTCCGCGCCATGTGATCGGCGCCTATGAGGATCTGGGCATGGAGGTGGTGGGCACCGGCTATGAGTTCGGCCACAACGACGACTACGAGCGCACCACCGAAGAATTGACCAAGAACACCACGCTGATCTACGACGACGTGTCGGGCTATGAACTCGAGAAGTTCGTCGAGAAGATCCGTCCGGATCTGATCGGTTCCGGGATCAAGGAGAAGTATGTCTTCCAGAAAATGGGCATTCCGTTCCGACAGATGCACTCCTGGGACTATTCGGGACCGTATCACGGTTACGACGGCTATGCCATCTTCGCCCGTGACATGGACATGACCCTGAACAACCCCTGCTGGAAAATGATGACACCCCCCTGGCGTCAGGCGTGATGCGTGACGCGATCGACCAGGTGCCATACGACACCACTCGAACGAAATCCCGCGCCGCGGATGGGCGGCGCGGATGGAGGACGACATGAATCAAACCGTCGAGAAGATCATTCCCTGTTATCCCCTGTTTCAAACCGATGACTACCGGGCCAGTCTCAACAAGAAGGGCGCGGAGTTCGAGGCGCGGGTGCCGCGCGAGACCATCGACGAGACCTTTTTGTGGACCACCTCGCCCGAGTACAAGGCGCTCAATTTCGGACGCGAGGCGTTGACGGTCAACCCGGCCAAGGCGTGTCAGCCGTTGGGGGCGGTGCTTTGTGCCTTGGGATTCAAGAACACCCTGCCGTATGTGCATGGCAGTCAGGGGTGTACCGCCTATTTTCGCACCTACTTCAACCGTCATTTCAAGGAGCCGGTGGCCTGCGTTTCCGACTCCATGACCGAGGACGCGGCGGTGTTCGGCGGACAGAAGAACATGTTCGCCGGGTTGAAGAACGCCAAGGCGCTCTACGATCCGGAGATGATCGCCGTCTCCTCGACCTGCATGGCCGAGGTGATCGGGGATGATCTCAACGCCTTCATCACCAACGCCAAGAAGGAAGGGAGTCTGCCCGACGACTTTCCGACCCCGTATGCCCACACCCCGAGTTTCATCGGCAGCCATCTGACCGGCTGGGACAACATGCTCGAGGGGATCATGCGTCACTTCACCCTCAACAGCATGGAAGGCAAGTCTCCGGGCAAGAACGGCAAGGTCAATCTGGTGGCTGGTTTCGAGACCTATCTGGGCAACTACCGGGTGATCAAGCGGATGATGGCCGAGATGGGGATTTCGTCAACGTTGCTCTCCGACCCGTCCGCCGTGCTCGATACGCCGGCGGATGGCAAGTATCGCATGTATGCGGACGGCACCACCCAGGATGAGGTGCGCGATGCGCCGAACGCCATCGATACCCTCTTCTTGCAGCCCTGGGGCGCGGACAAGAGCCGCAAGTATGTGAAGGAGACCTGGAACCACGCCGCGACCGCCATCGACGCCCCGATCGGTCTGGCGGCCACGGATCGGTTTCTGATGGCCCTGTCGAGCCTCACCGGGAAACCGATTCCCACCTCCCTGGAGCTGGAACGCGGGCGTCTGGTGGACATGATGGCCGACTCCCACTCCTGGTTGCACGGTCGCAAGTTTTCGGTTTACGGCGATCCGGATTTCGTGATGGGCATGGCCCGTTTTCTGATGGAACTGGGCGCGGAGCCGTTGCACCTGCTTTGTCACAACGCCACCAAGCGTTGGGGCAAGGCCATGGAGACCCTGTTGGCCAGCTCTCCGTATGGCAAGGGCGCGGAGGTCCATTTCGGCAAGGATCTGTGGCACATGCGTTCGTTGTTGTTCGATCGCAAGCCGGATTTTCTGATCGGCAACTCCTACGGCAAGTTCTTGCAACGCGACACCCTGCGCAAGGGGCGCGAGCACGAAGTGCCGTTGATCCGGATCGGTTTTCCGATCTTCGATCGTCACCATCTGCACCGCCAGAGCACGTTGGGTTACGAGGGGGCGATGACCCTGCTCACCACGCTGGTCAACGCGGTTCTGGAGCGACTCGACGACGACACCCGCGTCATGGGCGAGACCGACTACAACTACGACCTCATTCGATAGGGGAGACGCCGATGCCGGAGATCATGTTGCGTCGCAACGATCAGGGACAGCTCCTCTGTTACGTGCCGAAGAAGGATCTGGAGGCCGTGGTCAACGGCATCGAGTTCGACGGGGACGAGCAGTGGGGTGGCACCTTGAGTCTGGCCAATGGCGAACGATTCTTTCTCACCCCCTTGCCCGCCCGGCCCAAGTTGCCGTTGACCGCGCGGGTGAGCAAACTGTGACGGCACCCCCCCCCGGCATGCCTGACGGCGTGCCGGGGGGACTCCTGCAATCCTCTTTAAAGGTTGGAGCTTAAAGGAGACGATCATGACCCCATCCCGTTTGCCAGCCGAGGAGTTCGACTGGCGTTTGCGTCAGGCCGCCCTCGAATTGGCCCCCTTGAGCGTCGAGGCGTTGTTGGGCCATCTCAAGGCTCTCTGCCAGGATCGGCCCGAGGATCCGGAACGGTTGTCCAAGGTGACCCCCTGTCTGTTGCGGCCCTTGTTGCAGGAGGCGTTGCCGGGGATCAACGGCAAGAAGGTGAAAGGGGCGTTGCGCTGGTTGACCGGCGAGGCGGTGTCTGGGGCCGCGATGACGGATCTGGCGGACGAGGCGCGCGACGACCTGGACGACCAGCCGATTGAAATCGCCGCCCAGCCGCCGGCTGGGGTGGTGCGGGTGGCCATCGCCGACACCCTGGATGGGGGCGCGGAGGGCCATTTCGCCAGCTGCTCCCGGTTCACGATTCACGATGTGGCGCCCGGTTCGACCCGGCGTTTGACCTCCCGTGTCGTGCCCGTGCCAGGGGAGGGCGGGGACAAGGTGGCCGGACGGTTGGAACAGATCCGCGATTGTCGGATCCTGGTGGTGAATGCCATCGGTGGGCCCGCGGCGGCGCGGGTGAGTCGCGCCGGGGTGTTGCCGATCCGGGTGGCCAGCGGCATCACCCCGGAGCAGTGGCTGGAGCAGCTGCGTCAGGTGCTGCTCGGCAATCCACCCCCATGGTTGCGCCGTTGCCTGCTCCCCGCGGAAGCGGCGCGCGGTGCATGGGGATGAGGTTGGACATGACCTGCTGATGGATGGATTGCCATCGTGCGGTTGCAAGGTGCCGGGGGCGATGATCGCCCCCGGTGGAAACCAAGGGACAACTCTCTTGGTTTTTTTTGTCCGTGGAACGGGTCTGCGGATGTTCCACGGGAAACCTGCCTGATGGAGGGGATGCCCTCTCATGCCCCCTGTCGTGGAACGGCCCTGCCGGAGTTCCACGGCAGGAAAGGTGTCTCAAAGATCAAGCTCCTTGACGCGCCATGCGTCAACGACCCGCCCGGAGGCCTCCCATACCATCCGTGTGTCGCACCGCAATCCCATCCAGGGAGTGGATCGGATAATGCGTGGCGCTTACCCCCGGCCATCGCGACCACGCCGAAAGCGCGTCCGATGGCCATGTGACACGGTTTTCCAGCCTGGGAAAGCGGAATTGCGACGATAACAATATCTTTATTCATGATAATGATGCTGCTTAAGGCATCATAAGGGCAATGAAAAATTATGATATTTTTTTATCATACTCTTGATCTGTGTCCTATCATGTGTTATTCAAGCAGTCATCATCACGATCAGATTCAGATATGCTTGCCAATTCTGGCATGTTGTTATTTTTATATCATGTTTCGATGTATTTAATTATATTATTGTGTTGGCACAAAAAAACAACTGACAGGTGACGTTTGTGCGTGCCAGGAAAGACGCAGGGTGAACCGGTGCGACACGGAAGGTGGCATGCCTCGCCCTGGTGATGTCTGATCATCGCAGCACGAAGCATCCTCACCATCTTGTAGCAAACAGACCATGGGGCTGGGGGAGGCGTTCGACCGGGGATCCCATCCATCCGATCACGGCAAGGGAGAATCATCCACATGCTTCCAGGTGTTCAGTCACTGCCCGAGGGATTGCGGTTGCGACCGGCGACCGGCGCGGATGCCGCTTTTCTGGCCTCGTTGTACCGTTCAACCCGCGCCGATCTGCGTCTCATCAATGCCGAGGATGATTTTATCGAAACATTGATCGAATTCCAGCAGCAGGCGCAGACATCGGGTTATGGGGAGAACTACCCGAACGCCTTCACCTTCATCATCGAAAAACTCGGCGATCGCATCGGACGGGTGATGGTGCTGTTCGGGGAGCAGGAGGTGCGGATTCTGGATATCTCCCTGATTCCAGCCGTCCAGGGGCGCGGATTGGGGGGCGCGGTGCTGCAAGCGTTGCAACGGGCCGCCGAACAGGTCAAGACCCCGTTGACCCTGTGTGTCTGGCGGCTCAATCCGGCGGCCAGACAGTTTTATGCCTCGTTGGGTTTCCAGCGGATCTCGGGTGACCCGATGATGGAGCAGTTGGTGTGGTTGCCAAGCCCACTGCATCCCGGTCATCCCGCGACACGTTAAATCATCTATACAACAACTTACCATGAGGGAGATTTGCCATGTCTGATCCGTTTGTTGGAATGATCCTGCCTTTTCCGTACAGCCGCACCCCGTACAACTGGGCCTTCTGCCAAGGTCAACTGTTGCAGGTCTCGCAAAATGCCGCCCTGTTCTCCCTGATTGGCAAGGTTTATGGCGGCGACGGAACCGTCACCTTCGGGCTTCCAGAGTTGCGAGGACGCACGGTGATTGGCGCGGGACAACGAGCTGGCTCGACCAATAATTTCAAGCTTGCGAACTACTACGGCAACGAATCGCTCGCGCTCACCCCAGCCCAAATGCCGATCCACAACCATACAGCCACCTTCACCGGCACCGGCGGCTCCACCCCAACCCCCCTCTCGGTGACGGTGAGCGTCACCCAGAACACCAGCGGGAACCAGGCCAATCCGGATGCGACGCACGCCTATCTGGGGCCGCTGGAGTCAGGTGGTGGTGATACTTTATCCATGTGGTCTGGCACACTCACCAATCCGGTCGCCCTGGCCGGGGTTTCGGCCTCTGGAGGCGGGGGAGGCATCACCGGGGGCACGGTCGCAGTTGGCAACAGCGGTGCCGGACAGGCGTTCAGTCCTCAGAATCCCTGCCTGGCGCTGAATTTCTGTATCGCCCTGGCTGGCACATACCCTGATCTGAACAACTAACCACATGACCACAATCCTGCGATGCGTCGCCTGGCGCATCGCGGGCTGACTCCAGACAACGAACCTGTCGTGACCGTTGGGCAACCACCCGACGGTCACGACAAAAACACCTAAAAAAACAAGGGGCCACACCATGCTCCGCACCCTCCGCGCCAGCCATTTTACCCCCTTGCTGCATCGAACCGGGACCATGACCACCGACTCCGGCATGGTGATTCCCGTCAGGCTCGACGAGGTGAGCGAAAACCCCCGTGCCATGCCCCGTCGCCATGCCCCGGAACGACGCATCCCTTTTTCGCTCCTGCTAACCGCCCCCCTCTCCGCTCCTGCCTTGACCGATGGCCTGTGCTGTTTGAACCTGGAGGGATTGTCGTTGTCTGGTGTCTATGTTGTGCGAATCGTTCCCCAGGATGATTCCAACCATTTTGAATGGTATCAAATTGTTTTCAACTGAATTGGACTGAATCTGACAAATTGTGTCTCCTGTGGTACCAACTCAACGGTTATCTCATGTGATAATACTCTTTGACGGCCTCGATCTCTCCTCCTTGTCCCCGCAAAAACCGGCCTGAAAGGCCATGGATGATCACTCCTGATCAACGTTTCAAGAAAGCGTATTTCATATACTGACCATTGGTTATAGATGTGTTTGCTTGCATGGCATCTCTTCCTGGTCTATACTTGTAGTATTTATTGTGGATATCGTGTTTACTTTGTTTATCACTCCACAAAATGCTCTGCCCATGACATCGCGCGGGACGGTGATCCCGTGAACCAACTTCTTGTTTGCCGACAGGTGGTCTGGCTTGGGAACCTTGACCCGGATCCCCCGCGAATGCCGTGTGTGACGTGAAGGCTTGGAGAAAGATGATTGACAACAGTTCCTGGGAAGGCCGGCAGGTTGACTCGGGTGGGTGGTGCCCGCAGCCCGGGTGTCCATAAGACGACCGTATGGCCAGGCGTCCCCTTTGTTTTCTTGATGAAACGGCCAACAAAAAGGGTGTTTGACGGGAGAAATCATGAAGAATCGTTCTTTTCTGGTGGGTTGTCTGGCTTTGGAGCCGCGGTTGATGTTCGACGGCGCGGCGGTGACCACGCTGGTCGATTCCGGGCACGATCCCGCCCATGATGCCGCCCCGGCGGATGCCCGACACGACACCGCGAGCGAGTCCGCCCAAAGCGTTGCACCCGCCACCGAGATTCACCCGGCCCCGGTCGAGGTGCGTGGCGTGGACCCGAGCCAGAACCAGGGGCGCAAGGAGGTGGTCTTCATCGATACCTCGGTGGCCGATTACCAGGTCCTGGTGGATGGCGTGCGGCCCGGCGTGGCGGTGGTGCTGATCGATGGCGCCCAATCCGGACTGGCGCAGTTGGCGCAGTGGGCGGAGAGCCATGGCGGGTACGATGCGATCCATATCTTGAGCCACGGCGCCGAGGGGACCCTGCGCCTGGGCCGCGACACGCTGACCACCTCCTCGTTGCAAAACGCCGGCGTCCAGGCCGGGTTGGCCATGCTCGGTCAAGCGCTCACCGAATCCGGCGACTTGCTGATTTACGGTTGCAATGTGGCCGACGGAGAGTCTGGACAGGCGTTTGTCGCCAATCTGGCGGCAACAACGGGAGCCGATGTAGAAGCCTCCGTCGATTCAACAGGCGCGGAGGAGAAGGGTGGAAACTGGATTCTGGAATTTTCCTCAACGCCTGATACAATTGAAACATTCAGGATTGCAGGTGATTTCCAATATTACGATAACGTGCTCTCCACACCATCGACCACTACCGGGTTTAATCTCTACTCGGCAGGATCTACCACTCTTGTTGCAACCACATCAGGACCGATTTCATACACGGATTATCAAGGATGGAATGTAACAGCAACCGTCGCCAGTGGTTCAACGTATAATTTGATTCAAGTTTCCGCAAATGCAAATTTAGACGCTACCGCAAGCACCTCAAGCGGTTCAATGAACATTCAGCGTGTTACAGGGACATCCTGGAGCACTTGGCAATTCACTTCAAACGATGGTTCTGAATTTCAGTTAAAAACATTATATCTTCGTGGACAATCATCCGGAACCTACAGCTATTCAATCCAAGGATCCCGGAACGGAAGTCTTGTTGGATCTACCGCAACTCTGTCAAATGTAGTAAACACAGCGTGGTCACAATTCACTCTGACTTCCAACACTGACTTTCAAAATATTGACAGTTTTATATTAACCAATACAGGCGGAAACCAATCCTTACGCATCGATGAAATTGTGATTGGCCCCGCCATCACCTCCTCCAATACCGCCCCCAGCTTCAACGCCGGCGCCACCGCCAGCATCACGGTCAACGAAGGTTCGAGCTACAACCTGCTCACCAACAACGAACTGCAAGTCACCGACAACGACGCCAGCCAGACCCTCACCTGGAGCCAAAGCTCCGCGCCGAGCCACGGCACCTTTTCGGTGAGCGGCACCACGGCCAGCGGCAGCGCCACCGCCGCGCCCGCTACCTCGGCCACCTACACCCCGACCGCCAATTACACCGGTTCCGACAGTTTCACGGTGCAGGTGAGCGATGGCACGGACACCGACACCCTCACCGTTTCGGTCACGGTCACGGATGTCAACCCGGACATCTCGAACGCCACGGTCTCCCTGGCCGAGAACAGCGCCGCCACCACGGCGGTCACCACCGTCACCGCGGCCAACGATACCGATGGTTTGAGCTACAGCATCACCGCTGGCAACACCGATGTGGATGGCGACAGCAATCTCCCCTTCACCATCAACAGCGCCACCGGCGCGATCACGGTCAACGACGCCGGCGACCTCAACTACGAGGGAACCGCCACCTTCACCCTCACCGTGGCCGTGGATGACGAGGATGCCGACACCACTGCCGACGACACCGCCACCATCACCGTCAACCTCACCGATGTCGCCGAAGGCCCCACCGTCACCTCGGTCACCTCCACCACCAGCAACGGCGCCTACGAAACCGGGACCACGGTCAACGTCACGGTCAACTTTTCCGAGGCGGTCACGGTCACCGGCACCCCTTACATCACCCTCGAGACCGGCCCCACCGATCGCAACGCGACCTACGTCAGCGGCAGCGGCACCACGGCCCTGCTCTTCTCCTATACCGTGCAGTCCGGGGATTTGAGCGCCGATCTGGATTATACCAGCACCTCGGCCCTCAACCTCAACGGCGGCGCCATCAATGCCACCTCGGGAGGGACCGCCGCCACCCTCACCCTGGCCACGCCAGGCGCGGCCAACTCCCTGGGGGCCAACAAGGCCATTACCGTCAACCATTTGGTCGCGGGCGAACTTTTCATCATCGGGTTCAATGCCGACACCACAAATCCCGACAGTTTTTCCATCGTCGCGCTTCGGGACATTCTCGCGGGAACGGTTCTGAACATCACGGATCAGGGCATTGATCAAAATGGAAGCTTCTACTCCATCGCCAACGACGGGCAGATGAGCTGGACCGTGACGTCAACCGTTCCGGCTGGCACCATTTTGTCTCAGACCCTGGCCGGTGTCAGTGGGGCGGCAACCGGCATCGATGACTATGGCACCGTCTCCGGTTCGGCGGGCACGGACTGGCAATCCACGGGAGACCAGATCTTCATTTATACCGGGACCCAGGGAAGTGCTTCCACCGCCACCTGGCTGCTCGCTTTCACCAATGAGCAAACCAACGCGCTCTCCGGCGTGGGGGGCTGGAAAACGAGTGGCACTGTGTCGGTCTCTTCCAACAGCTACAAACCAACCGGTGTCGTGGACGGCACCTCTGCCTTCTCGCTCGGAAACACCGTGGGCAACGCCAGCGCGGCCAATACGTCGGGGGCATTCGGTACCGGCAATTATGGCTTTGACAACATGTATTATTCCGGTATCACCACCGGTACGGTATCCGCGCTGCGTTCGGCGCTCGTGAATGCGGCCAACTGGACGGGGGACAACACCAACACCTATACCCTGTCTGTCGGTGGCGTCTGGAGCGCCAACTTCCTGATCACCGTGCCAACGCCCACCGTCTCCTCGGTCACCTCCACCACCAGCAACGGCACCTACAAGGCCGGAGATTCGGTCAACGTCACGGTGAACTTCTCCGAGGCGGTCACGGTCACCGGCACCCCTTACATCACCCTCGAAACCGGCACCACCGACCGCAACGTCAACTACGTCAGCGGCAGCGGCACCACGGCCCTGGTCTTCACCTACACCGTACAGTCCGGCGATACCAGCGGCGATCTGGATTTTGCCAGTACCTCGGCCCTCAACCTCAACGGCGGCGCCATCAACGCCACCTCGGGCGGAACCGCCGCCACCCTCACCCTGGCCACGCCGGGCGCGGCCAACTCGCTGGGCAGCGCCAAGTCCCTGGTCATCGACGGCAGCGCCCCCAACATCACCTCCGCCACCTACGACGGCACCACCGGTGTCCTGACGATCACCGGCGCGAACTTTTCCGCCAACGCCAGCGGCGCGGACGTGGATGTCTCCAAGCTCGTCATCACCGGGCAGAACGGGGAGACCTGGAGTTTCGACTGGACCAGCGATGTGGAGATCACCAGCGCCACCAGCTTCAGCGTGACCCTGCTCAACAACGATAAACTGGCCGCGGATCGCCTGCTCTGCAAGAACGGCACGACCGCCACGAGCGGAGACACCTTCACGATTGCCACCAGTGACGACTGGTTGACCGCGGTAACCTCCGGGGACACCTCCCTCACCAACAAGCCGATCACGGTCAGCAACGTCGCCAATCCGCTGATGCGCATGCTCGGCACCACCCTCTATGCCGATGGCACGCCGGTGCCGTTGCTTCCGACCAGCAATCGCATTTTCGATCCGGACGGCGATGCGGCCTGGAACGGCGGTTCGGTCACGGTGCGACTGTCGGCCAACAGCGAAGCGACCGACCGGATCTATCTGCCCACCAGCAATCCGGGTGGCACCTCTTTTTGGGTGGACAGCAACGGCAACAAGCTGATGAGTGGCGCCACCCAGGTGGGCACCGCCAGCGCCTCCCAGGTGACCGGTTCCTCCACGTTGACCTTCACCTTCAACGCCAGCATGACCAATGATCTGGCCGCGCAGTTGTTGGCTGAGGTGTATTACGAAAACAGCTCCACCACGCCGAGTACGACGCAACGCACCATCACCGTCACCGCCACCGATGGGGGCGGTGCCAGCAATACCGGCACGGGTTCCCTGTATGTCGCCCCCAGCGACACCCTGGGCGGGGTGGCGGCCACCGGCAACCTCAAGGTGGTGGTGGTCGGGGGCTCTCCCCTGGTCTATCGTTACGATGGTTCCAGTTGGGTCACGCAGAAATACGAGTACGCACCGTTTCAATCCACCGGCAGCCTGCTCTACACCGGCAGTGGGGTGTATGGTCTGTGGCCGGCGCTCACCAGCGATCCCACTTTGGGTGCGGCCTGGTACGCTCCGGGCACCATCGCCACCCTGACCGGACAGTCCGCTACCGCCACGGATGTCACCACCACCTGGAGCGCGGGGAATCTCACCGTCAGCCAAAAGATCACCCTGGCCACCACCACGGATCCCTACATCCGTTATGACTGGACGGTGACCAACAATGGCGGTTCGACGATCAACGATCTGAGGTTGTTCCAGTATGCCGACACCTATCTTTCAGGCGGGGATACGGGCGCCGGGTTCTGGAGTTCCGGCACCAACACCGTCGGCGTGACCAAAACCGCCAGCGGGGAGACGCAACGGATTGCCCTGATCGGCATCACCACCCCCAGCCACTACGAATCGCGCAATTTTAGTTCTGTTATCAACAATCTTTTGGCCGTTGATCCCAGACTCACCGACGCCATCGACAGCGATCCCAACACGGACAACGGTTATGCCATGGAGTGGGACACGTCATCCCTGACCGCGGGATCGTCGTGGACGGTTTCGGCCTTCGAGAGCTTCACCGCCGGCGCGGTGGTGGCCACGGGGGGCAACACCGCCTCCTACAGTGGCAGCAACGTGTCGGTGACCTACACCGTCACCAACTACGGCAGCGCCCAGAACCTTTCCTACACCATCAGCGTGCCAAGCGGTTGGACCGTCACCCTGGACAAAACCTCGGACAGCAACGTGGCGCAGAACGGTTCGGTGACCGTCACCGCCACCATCAGCGGGACCGGTTCCTCGGGCGTTGGGGATTACGACCTGGTGTTGACCGCCACCGGCTCGGGTGGAAGCAGCAGCCGCGCAGTGGATCTGATCACGCTTTCCAACCCGGCCCCGACCCTGACCGCCACGGGTGCCACGCCGACCTTCACCGAGGGT
>NZ_JBZVFG010000014.1:0-81508 GCF_058402785.1 Candidatus Magnetaquiglobus sp. | reverse complement strand
GAGAACCCCCTCACCCCCCAACCGTGGACCTCCCTTACGGAAGTTCCACGGTAAACTTGCAGGATGGGGGGAGAACCCCCTCACCCCCCAACCGTGGACCTCCCTTACGGAAGTTCCACGGTAAACTTGCAGGATGGGGGGAGAACCCCCTCACCCCCCAACCGTGGACCTCCCTTACGGAAGTTCCACGGTAAAAAACGGAAACGACTCCCGCGAAGGCTGCTCGCGACGCATTGTTCGCAAAAGGCCGCGAAAAAGGCTTCTTTTGAAAAGCGCGCTCAAGTCAAAGGCAAAATCAAAACCCTGGAAGAAGAATCTCCCAGACCTTCTCTTTTTTTTTCACCCATAAAAACGACACATCCCAAGCTGGGTGCGGTTTAACTTAACGGTGAAAACAGCACATGCCAAACCGTCAGTCTGGTCCAACCATTTCCGATGGGGACCGGAAATCACGCGGTCAGATTCACCGCGACCGACTGGCCGGTGGTGCCCGACTGACGCCCCTGGGCCACGGAAAGCATGTACTGGATCATGCCGAAAGGAGAGACGGAGCGACCCGGATCGCTCATCGAGGCCGCATCGTTGCCGCTGGACTGGTTGGTCATGGCGTCGAGCAGGGATTGAATCTCGTCCTTGCCGATCTTGCCATCCCCGTCGTTGTCCAGCAGATTGACGAGCGTCTGGGCCGAGTCGGCATTGCTGCCCGACGCGCCAGCGCCTCCCGCCTGACCTGCACGCTCGGCATGGGCGGCCTGCATGTCGGCCTGCAACTCTTCCAGGCTCACCTTGCCATCCTTGTTGGTGTCCGCCGTCTCGAACCGCTCGGCCAACAGGCCCTCGGCCTCGTCCGAGGAGATCGAACCATCCGAATCCTGATCCATGCCGCTCAGCAGATCGCTGGCCGACGGCTTGCCACCCGACGGCGGCGGTCCCATCATGGGCTGTCCGTTCCCGGTCTTTGCCTTGATCTCATTGTGAAAACTCTCCATGGCGGTCTGCAATTCGTCGCTGGAAATCTTGCCATCGCCGTTGGCGTCGGAGGTGGAAAACTGCTCGGACAACGGCCCCTTGGCCTCTGTGGCATCGATGAGCCCATCACCGCTCTGATCCATCTTCTTCATCAACGCCGCCGCCGTGGGGGGCTTGCCCATGCCGCCCATGCCCATCATGCCACCCATGCCGCCCATGCCGTTCATCGAGATGTTCATGCCTGACTCTCCTTGATTGATTGGTGAGGTTCTCGCCTCCTCCCCGGACGCGAATCATCCGAGCTTCGGGTCAGGAGCCTACACAAAAAACCCGTAAGGGTGTGTCTCGAAAGCGTCAGGAAGTGTAAAGCCTGCTTCCAATCCAAACAGAGGCGGTTACAATGGCCCGAAGCGCTCTAGTGGCGAACGATTCGACATCACCCCAAGAGGTGCGGCCAGCTCGAACTGACGCAATCGAACCACGTCGCACCCCCCACCCTCGGGAGTCCCCTGGATGATCCGCGTGCTGCTCATCGACGATGACCGCGAATTGTGTCACATGCTCTCCCGTTACCTGCAGGCCGAAGGGTTCGAATGCCTCTGCCGCCACGATGGGGACTCCGGCCTGGATCTGGCCCTGAAGGAGAGCTTCGACGCCCTGGTGGTGGATGTGATGATGCCGCGCTTGAACGGCTTCGAACTGGTGCGCCGCCTGCGCGGACGCCGCAACACCCCGGTGCTGATGCTCACCGCGCGCGGCGAGGACGTGGACAGCATCCTGGGTCTGGAGATCGGCGCGGACGACTACCTCACCAAACCCTGCAACCCCAAGGTGCTGGTGGCCCGACTGCGCGCGGTACTGCGTCGCGGTCCGGCCAAAACCGATCAGACCATCCTCAAGGTCGATTCCATCACCCTCCACCCCGGCACACGGGCCATTCAGGTCAACGATCTCCCGATCGAACTGACCGGCGCGGAGTTCAACCTGTTGCAGGTGCTCATGCGCCACGCCGGCGAGGTGGTCTCCAAGGAGCATCTGTGCCGCCAGGGTCTGGGCCGGGATCTCTCCAGCTTCGATCGCAGCGTGGATCTGCACATCAGCAACCTGCGCCGCAAACTCGGTCCCGCCGAAGACGGCTCGGCACGCATCGTCACGGTGCGCGGCGGCGGATACCAACTGGCGGCACGCAACCGGGGGTAGCACCATGCGCTTTTTCTGGAAACTCTTCTTCTCGTTCTGGCTGGTGGTGTCGTTGGTCGGGGGAGGCTTCTTCTGGGGAGGGCACCATCTGCGCGGTCTTTTGGAACCGCTGTTCGATGCCCATCTGGAAGCGTTGATGAAACAACGACGCGAGGTGGCCAACCTGATCGTCCATCAGGGAATCGCGGCGACACGCCACCATGTCACCACCACGCCCGGACTCGAGGAGATCCTGGTTCTGGACCGGAACCATCAGGATATCCTCGACCGTCCGGTTCCCGGACCATTCCGACGCAACCGCCCGGAGTGGGGATTTCGCCCGCCGCCTCCCCCACCTCCCTCGGATGAGGCAGGGCCGGACCGCTTCGGGCCACCCCAGGATGAAGGTTTTCCCCAGACCTTCCGTCCACCCCCTCCCGGACCACGCGAACCCCCGCTCCATCGCTCCCTGGGCGTGACCGATCCGGATGGGCATCCCTATCGGATCGTTTTCAGCCGCCTGACCTCCCCATTGGCCTTGCTGCTGCGCGAATATCCCCTGCTGCCGGTCTTGCCACTTCTGATCAGTGGTATCGTGGTTTTTCCCCTGGCCCGACACTTCACCCGCCCGGTGGGCCTGCTGCGCGGCGCCGCCCTGCGGCTGGCGGATGGCGAACTGACCGCCCGCGCGCCGGTGGCGCGCCGACTGGTCTCCGACGAACTCGACGACCTGGCCAGGGATTTCAACTTCATGGCCGAACGTCTCGAAACCCTGTTTCACGGCCAGAAACGACTCCTCCAGGATGTCTCCCACGAACTGCGCTCCCCGCTGGCACGGATGCGCGTCGCCCTGGGACTGATCGAACTGGGCAACGGCGGCATGGACGAGGAGCGCGAAGAGGCCATGCAACGACTCGCACGGGAGATGGAACGACTGGATGGTCTGATCGGTCAGGTGATCCGCGTGTCGCGTCCGGAACAACCCGAACGGATGCCACGCGACACCCTGATCGATCTCGGGGCGTTGGCGGAACAGGTGGTGGAGGACGCCCGTTTCGAGCACGGACTGGAGAGCCCGGTTCTGGCGAGCCAACTGCTCGAACCGGCGTTGCTGTGGGCCGACGGAGAGTCGCTGCACTCGGCGGTGGAGAACGTGGTACGCAACGCCATGCGCCATGCCCCTCGGGATACGGAGGTGACCCTGCTGCTCTCCCGGCATGGGGCATGGGTGCGGATTCAGGTTCGGGACCAGGGCCCCGGCGTGCCGGAAGCGGATCTGCCGCGCATCACCGAACCCTTTTTCCGGGTTGGCGAGGCACGGGATCGCGCCAGCGGCGGCCACGGACTGGGATTGGCGATCGCGGCGCGGGCGATACGGGATCACCAGGGGAGGCTGACGGTGCGCAACCGCGCGGAGGGGGGACTGGAGGTGGAGATCGACCTGCCGGTCGAGCCGTTTCCCCCGTGGGACGAGGAGATGGAGAGAGGGTCCGTCGCGGGTTGAAGCCTGGCGGGATCGCGGCGGGGAGGTCCGGCGGGTCCGGCGCGGGTTGATGGCTCGCGGGTCTGCCGGGGCGGGTTGAGAGACATCCCCGGCAGACCCGCGAGATCAACTCACTCCTTGGCGCCACTTTTGGCGGGAACGGCACCCTTCTTGGCCGCATCCTTGGACGCGCCGGCAGGATCCTTCTTGGCGGCCTCTTTCTTGGCCTCTTTCTTGGCTTTCTTCTTGGCCTTCTTCTCGGCGTCCTTCTTGGCCTTCGGATCCTTCTTCGCATCCGCCTTGGTCACGGCGGGTTTCTTGGCGGCATCCTTGGGAGCTTCCTTGGTCGCGGCGGGCTTCTTGGCGGCCTCCTTGGGAGCCTCCTTGACAGTCTCCTTGGGAGCCTCCTTGGCGGCTTCCTTGGGCTTTTCGCCGTTCTTGGCACCCTGGGTGAATTTGCCCTTGCCGCTCATCTGATTGTTGGCGAACTCGCCCACATACTTGTCGCCGTTGGGATAAACGAAGGTTCCCTTGCCATCCATCTTGTTGTTCTTGTATTCGCCGGTGTAAACGCTGCCGTCCGGATAGGTGAACTTGCCCTGACCATGGATCTTGCCACTTTTGTACTCACCAACATACTTGCTGCCATCTGAATAGATGTACGTCCCCTTGCCATTGACGCAATCCCCGGAGACGCACCGCTCCTGCTGGGCCTGCGCCGATGTCGTGGCGCCGAAAACCATGAATACGGCCAGACAGGCTCCCAAGAATGATCTCTTCATTTGTGTTGCTTCCCTTGGCTGACATGACAATGAATAAATGCCGTGGCTGTTTCAACCGGCCTGGAACAGGGTAAAGAGGGTCGAGACGCCGCGCGGCGCACGAAGCGAATTCTGGATTTCCATAATAGGCCACTCCCCTGGCGTTGCCAACCCTTTTTCTTGGGTCCGTTCAACTCTTGAGGATCATGGCCTTCAATCGGGTCAGGTCTGGACGCCTGCCCAGGCAGACCAGCAAATCATGGGAGGCGAAGCGGTAATCGGGCGGCGGATTGAAAAGCAGTTTCTCTCCCGGACGCTGCACCGCCATCACGTTGCAGGAGAATCCACTCCGAATCGCCGAGGAACCCAGATGGATCCCGTGCAACTGGGATCCGGGCGGAATGCGCACCGATTCGGTCTCCAGTTCCGCCAGGGAACGGGCGGTCCTGGCATGTTGTCCCAACTCTTCTCCGAACGCCTCGATCTGCTCGAGCGACCCAAGACAGATCAACACATCCCCCTCGCCAAAACGCATGGCCGGTCGCGGGGTGAACTGCACGCTCGTCCCCTTGGCGGCCACGGCCACCACCATCAGATTGAACCGCTCGCGGATGTGCGCCTCCTGGAGCGTCACCCCCTCCAGAACCGAACCGGCCTGCACCACGAATTCGGCCAACTCCTGTCCTTCGAGGGGATTGCTGGTCGTCTTCATCGCCGAAGCCCGTTTCAAACGGGCCAGATCATCCCTTTGCCCCAGACAGATGATCATGTCACCGGCCTTGAGGACATGGCTGGCCTGGGGGTTGTAGGTCATCCCCTCGCCCTCGGAGATGATCCCCACCACGATCACGTCGAAGCCGTGACGCAGATCCGAATCCCGCAACGAAGAACCCACGAAGATCGATCCGGGACGGATGCTGATCTCGTCCATTTCGAATTCGGTGTGGGTCTGATCCAGCGCCAGCCGCAAAAATTGCAACGCGCCGGGTCGCAGGGCGGTCTGGGCCATCTGATGACCGGCGTTCTGGAACGGCAACACCACCCGATCCGCCCCCACCCGTTGGAGGCGTTGTTCGGAGCTGTGCTGGCTGCCGCAGGCGACCACGAAACATTTGGCGTTGACCTCGCGCACGATCAGGATGATGTAGACGTTGGTCGCCTCGTTGAGGATGGCGATGATCACCCCGGCGGCCCGTTCCAGCCCCACCCGCGTCCAGGTTTCCTGGAGCGTGACATCCCCCTGAACGGCGATCCAGCCATCCCGGATCGCCCGATCCACCTTTTGTTGATCCATGTCGATGGCCACGAAGGGTTTTTTCTCGTTGTGCAGACTCTGGCAGGCCACGATCCCCAGGGCATCGAGTCCGCACACCACGAAGTGGTTCCGCAACCGTTCGATCTGCCGTTCCATGTGAAACTCCTTGAGATTGAACAACCGGTCCGTAAAGACCGTCACCACCAGCGAGGTCATGAGCACCGTGACCGACATGCCGGTCAGCACCCCCACGGAGGCGATGATTCGTCCCACTTCCGTGACCGGAGCGATGTCGCCATAGCCGACGGTGGTGATGGTGATGATCGCCCAATAGACCGCCGCGCCGAGGGTCGGCACCTTGTCGTTGACCCCGTGTTCGGCCAGGAAAAAGGCCACCGCCACGGTTCCCCAGATCACCCCCCCGGCCAACAGCAGCGACACCATCTCGTAGCGTCGTTCACCCAGGATGCTGGTGACGAAGGCGATGCGGCGCGAATAGCGAAAGAATTTGAGCAGTTGAATGACCCGGAACAGCCGGAAAAACCGGAAGGTCGGCAGAATGGCCAACAGGTCGATCAGCGCCAGGGGATGGACCATCCAGCGCAACTTGTTGAGCACGGCGTGATAAAAACCATCGAAGATCTCGCCATGGCGCGTGGGGCGGTAGACCCGTCGGCGATAACGCCGGACCGCCTTGCGGTAATCCTCATGCAAGGAGGTGGCGGTCCACCAGCGCAACAGGTATTCGCACACGAACAGATAATAGAATGCATGATCCAGAAGAATGAAGAAACCGTGATGCGCCCAGACATCGTGTTCCGGATCGTGCTCGTGATGCGCATTGACGATCAACACCCCGAGGGACAAGATCAACATGCTCATCATGAAGAAGTGATACCAGCGGCGATACGGACAGGCAGGATCCTCCATGACCCAATAGATGGTCTGCTTGATACGACGATAGGGCGTTTGCGGCTCTTTGCTCATGGGATGCGTGAAGTTTCCTTCCTGGTGCCAAGGTGGAAACCATGTTTGTATCCCATGGTCATGGAAAGCGTCAACCACCCGTGCGGACCGGGCAATCAGAATGATATTTCAATCAATTTTCACTTGCATTTTCAAGAAAAATCGTACAATAAACCAGTAACCGTTCCTCACGAGATCCACAGCCCCATCCGACCCCCCTTTCCAAAGACAGGCAACCCCGGATGCACACCTCCTCCACGCTCCAGCCCTCCATGCGCACGGTCGATCGCCTGGCGCTGGCCGCGCTGTCGGGATGGAGCGGCATCATCGCCATCGTCTTCATCCTGACCCTCTCCCAAGAGAAAAGTCACCTCCTGAACCAGGCCCGTCTCGAGGGAATCACCCATCTGAACAAGGATCTGTCGTTTCGCCAATGGGCCACCTCCCATGGCGGAGTCTACGTCAAACCCAGCGCATCCACCCCTCCCAACCCCTACCTGCATGCCCCGAATCGGGATGTCACCACCAGCGAGGGGACAAACCTCACCCTGATGAACCCGGCCTACATGCTGCGCGAGGTGATGGAACACCACACCGAGAACTACGGCGTGCGCGGTCACATCACCAGCCTGAAACTCCTCAACCCGGACAACGCCCCGGACGCCTGGGAAAAGGAGACGTTGGAAGCCTTCGAGCGTGGCGCCTACCGGGAACGGGCCGAACAAGCCGAAATCGACGGCAAACCCTATCTGCGCATCATGCGCGCCATGATCATGGAACCGGGCTGCATCGTCTGTCACGAGGCGAGCGGGGTTCCCGTCGGCGGCATCCGCGGCGGCATCAGCACCGCCGTGCCCCTCACCCCCTATCTGGAAGGGTTGGATCGGTTTTTCGCCACACTCCTGACCGGACTCGGGCTGGTCTGGATGGCCGGCGTCGTGGCCTTGTGGTTCGCGCGGCGCCAGTCGCACCGGTTCCTCATCGCCCAGGCCCAGGCCACCACCGCGGTGGCGGAACGCGAAGCCCGCTTTCGTGGCCTGTTCCTCGACTCCCCAGCCGCCTTGTGGGAGGTGGATCTCTCCGCCCTCAAGCATCGTCTGGATGCGCATCATCCCGGCCTCACGCGCATCACCCCGACGATCGCCGCCGAATGCGCCCATCTGACCCGCATCATCCGGGTCAACCAGGCCACCGTGGACCTGCTGCGCGCCCCCTCCATGGAGGCGATGCTGGGATCCCAACTCCAACGCTTCTTCGATACCCATGGCCTGGAAACCTTCACCCAGGCCCTCGATGCCTTTTACAACGGCGCCACGCGCTTCGCCACCGAAACGACCCAGGTCACCTTCCAGGGACAGGTCATCTGGATCTCGCTTTCCATCTCCCTCTCCCCGGAGAGCGAGACCAACTGGCAACGCTTCTACGTCTCGATGATCGACATCACCCAGCGCCATCAGGTGGAGCAACTGCTGCGCGACGAACTCGAACGCAATCGCCATCTCACCTGGGCCCTGGATCAGGATCTGGCCCGGCGCAAACGCGACGAGGAGCTGATGCGTCAGGCCAAGGAGGTGGCGGAAAACGCCAACCGCGCCAAAAGTGAATTCCTGGCCATGATGAGCCACGAAATCCGCACCCCCATGAACGTGGTGATCGGCATGGGGGATCTTCTGCTCGAATCCGGGGTGCGGAATGAGCAACGCGAATGGGTGGCCCGACTCCAGGAGGCGGGCGCCAATCTGATGGAGTTGATCAATCAGATCCTGGATCTCACCAAGATCGAATCCGGTCACCTGACCTTGATCGAGGAACCGGTGGCGATTCGAGACCTGGTGTGCGAGGTGGCAGGAATGTTGAAGGTGGTGGCCGAAGGCAAGGGGTTGGAGATGCACTGCGAGGTCTCTCCGGAGCTTCCACCCATCCTGCTGTTCGATCGCCTGCGCCTGCGGCAGATCCTGTTCAATCTGTTGGGCAATGCCATCAAATTCACCGATGCGGGACGGATCACCCTGAACGGCCTGGCCGATCCCGATCATCCTGGCCGGATCATCCTGCTGGTGCGGGATACCGGCATCGGAATCAGTCCGGAGAAAAGCCAGACCATTTTCGATCCGTTCACCCAGGTGGATACCAGCATGACCCGTCGCCACGGGGGCAGCGGACTCGGCCTGACCATCGCCCGGCGTCTGGTGACCCTGATGAACGGCGAGATCTCCGTGGAGAGTCAACCGGGCTGCGGCAGTTCGTTCCGGATCGCCCTGCCCGCGCGCCCGGCGACCGATCATCTCCCCGCGCGTCCGGAATCCTCCGGCCTCTCCTCCGGCGACGCGGACTCGGCGTGTCCGGCGATGCGGATTCTGCTGGTCGAAGACTCCGAGGACAACCAACTGCTGATCAGCGCCTTCTTGAAAAAAAGCCCGCACCACCTGACCATCGCCGTCAACGGCGAAGAGGCGGTGGCGATGGTTCAGACCAAGGCGTTCGATCTGGTCTTCATGGATGTGCAAATGCCGCTGATGGACGGCTACACCGCCACGCGCCGGATTCGCGAATGGGAAAAGGAGAAGGGACGCTTCCACCTGCCGATCGTCACCCTGACCGCCCACGCCCTGGAGGGCGAGGCGGAACGCAGCCGCCAGGCCGGGTGCGATCTCTATCTTTCCAAGCCGATCAAGAAACAGAAGCTGTTGGATGTGATCGCTCGATTCGGGTTGAGTCGCCATGCCGAATGACACCCCCCTTGCCCTCTGGAGACCGACATGTCCGAAACCGTGACTCTGAATGATGTCTGGAAAGCCTTTCAGGAGACGGATCGACGCTTGCAGGCGATGTTCGCGGAGACCGACCGCACGATGCGCGAGTCGCGCGCGGAGACAGAGCGCACGATGCGCGAGTCGCGCGCGGAGACCGACCGGCAAATCCAGGAGGTCTCCAAACAAATGAAAGAGACCGACCGCAAACTGGATCGTCTGGGCGGACGCTTGGGCGAATTCGTCGAGGGGTTGATCGCGCCAGCGTGCGAAACCCTGTTTGCCCAACGCGGCATCCCGGTCCACAAGGTCAGTCGTCGTGTCGAGGCCAAGTTGAACGACGGACGCCAAATGGAGATCGACCTGTTCGTGGTCAACACCGACGCCGTGGTTCTGGTGGAGGTGAAAAGCAAACTGGAAGTCAGCGACGTGCGCGAACATCTGGACCGCATGGCGCAATTCAAGGCGTTCTTCCCGGAATATGCCGACAAACGGGCGATTGGCGCGGTCGCGGCCATGGTGATCGAGGAGAATGTCTCCCGCTTTGCCATCCGCCAGGGTCTGTTCGTGATCGAACAGTCCGGCGACACCCTGCGCATGGCCAACGCGGATGATTTCGTGCCGGCAGGCTGGTAAGCCCCGCCCCCATCGCGACCGTTGGACGGACAGCGCGATCACCCCCCTGGAAACAACGCCCGATAGCGCGCCAGAAAACGCACCTTGGCATCCTCCGGGGACCATCCTTCCAACTCCACCCCCGGAAAGGGGTCGGGCAGACCGTGCCAGGGGGCCGGTTCCGGGGCCATGAAGGTGGCCTTCTCGTTGGCCAGCAACCGCCAGTCCGCCTCCTTCACCCGTGCCGACGGCAATCCGGTCAACCCGAAACGGACGGCGATCACCCCGAGCAGACGCTCCTCCCAGGGATCGAACTCCGGCAACACCCGCTTGAGCGGCTTGGGCAGATCGGACAGATAGGCCTCGGCGGCATCGTGCAGCAATCCCCAGCGGGCATCCTCCGCGCCCACCAGATGCGACACCCACACCGAATGCTCGGCCACCGAATAGAACCGCCGACAATGACCGTTGAACCGGCACAGCATCCCCAGGGCGTGGGCGACATCCTCGATCTCGACCTCTTCGGGCCGGGCATCCAACGGCCAGAACTGCCGCCCGGTAAAGGTCTGGATCCACGCCCCGCCGCGTGAGGCCGCATCGTCCCCGGCCATCGCCTCAACGCTCCCGATCGAGGATCAGGTTGGGGTTGGCCGGATCCAGGATCTCCTCGTCCATCGGACGACCCGACAACAGGCGCGTCATGGCGTCCCGCAACGGTCGCTTCAGGCCGGGGGGCAGGGCCTCGTCGGTCTCCTTGCCGACCCGATTCCCTCCCGTCGTCTGCTCCGGATTGGCGTTTGTCCCGGTTTGCGTCATAATCACCCCCATCAACCTGGCGTGGATTGTCGATCCCCTCTTTCGACACAACTGTAGCACGACTCTTCAAGGTTCAGCATGGCGGAAATCGTCCTGACCACCTTCAACGCCCGTTTTTCCCACCCGTCGCTGGGATTGCGCTGTCTGATGGCCAATCTCGGCCCCCTGCGCGATTCGGCCCGCCTGGTGGAGTTCGATCTGGAAAAACGGCCCGAAGAGGCCCTGGAGACCCTCCTGAAGAGTTCCCCCCGCATCATCGGCTGCGCGGTGCATGTCTGGAACCACACCCTGACCCGGCATCTGGCCTCCCTGTTGAAACAGGTGCGTCCCGAGGTGATTCTCGTGCTGGGAGGACCCGAAGTGAGCCATCTGCCGGCGGATCACCCTCTGGTGACCCTGGCCGACTACCGCATCCTCGGCGCGGGGGAGCTGGCCTTTGCCGATCTCTGCCAAGCGATCCTGGCCGGAGATCCCCCCGCCAGCCGAGATCGGATCGCCCCCAGCCCCGACCCCGCCGCCCTTGCCCTCCCCCATGCCGAATACGACGCCACCGATCTGGCCCACCGCTACCTGTATGTGGAGTCCTCGCGCGGCTGCCCCTACCGCTGTTCGTTCTGCCTGTCGGCCAACGACCCCCAGGTGCGCCGTTTCCCCCTCGAACCCCTCCTGGCCGCGCTCGAAAGCCTCATCGCCCGCGGCGGACGCCACTTCAAGTTCGTGGATCGCACCTTCAACCTCGGGGAGCGTCATGCCGGCGTGATCCTCGATTTTTTCCTGAACCACCTGGCCACCACCCCGGATCTGTTCCTCCACTTCGAGATGATGCCGGACCACCTCCCCGAAGGGCTGAAACGCCGCCTGACCGCCTTTCCCGCCGGCTCTCTGCAACTCGAAGTCGGGGTGCAATCCTTCCAACCCGCGGTGCTCGCGGCCATCGACCGCCATCAGGAGCAGGGCCGGGTCACCGAGAATCTGCGCTGGCTGCGTACCCACACCCACGCCCATCTGCACACCGACCTGATCGTCGGCCTGCCGGGAGAGTCCCCGGAACCGTTCGCCGCCGGGTTCGACCGGCTCCTCGCCCTGGACCCCCACGAAATCCAGGTGGGCATTCTCAAACGACTGCCCGGCACCCCGCTGGCCCTCGACACCCCAGCCGACTTCCGCTTCGACCCGGAACCACCCTACGAACTGCTGGAGAACGCGCAATTCGACTTCATGACCCTGCGGCGCTTCAAACGGTTGGCCCGCTATTGGGATCTGATCGGCAACTCGGGCCGCTTTCGGGCCACCCTCCAACTGGCCTTTGAAAACCGCTCGCCCTTTGCCACCTTCCTGGCCTTCTCGGACTGGCTGCACGCCACCACCGGCCAGACCCACCAGATCGCCCTGCCCCGTTTGTTCCAACTGGTGGAAACGGGCCTGGGAGAGGTGACCGGCATCGATCCGGGCCGCTTGTCGCAAGCCCTGGAAGTCGATCGACGATCCATGCACAATACGGCCAAAAAAGCGGTCACGCATGCCCCGCCCCGGCAGATGCGGCATCTGCCATCCACGACGCAGATCTCAACCCCCCACCACGAAGGAGAACCACCATGACCGAACCCGCCAAGGAGAACGTTCTGTCCGCCACCAACATCGCCAAGGAGTTGGGGGTGTCCGACACCAAGGTCAAGAAGGCGATCAAGGATCTCGGGATCGAGCCGGCCTCCAAACGCGGCGTGTGCTGCTTTTACGCCCGCGACGAGATCGGCAGGATCAAGGAGAAGATCGGCGCCTGAACCACTCCCCATCCGGCGGAGGTGCAGGAACCTCCGCCGGATGGGCGCCCCCTCTCCTCTCAACGGGTCTCGAAGCGGCGCGCCATGAACACCCACAACAACAATCCCGGAATGGCGGCAAAGGTGGTGATGAGGAAAAAGTCCGCCCAGGCGATCCGCTCCGCGATCCAACCCCCGCTCGAGGCCAGCAGCGTGCGTCCGAAGGCCATGAACGAAGAGAGCAGGGCATACTGAGTCGCGGTATAGGCGACGTGGCAGAGCCGGGAGAGATAGGCCACGAAGGCCGAGGTGCCCATGCCGCCGGTGACGTTCTCCACCGCGATGGTCACGGTGAGCATCGGCAGGGAGTAGCCCACCTCGGCAAGCACCACGAACATCAGGTTGGAGACCATTTGCAGGATCCCGCACAGAATCAACGCCTTATTGATACCCAGACGTTCCGTCAAAATTCCGCCGACCACCCCGCCGACCAACACCGCCACCAATCCGAAAAGCTTGGTGACATTGGCGATCTCGATTTTCGAAAACCCCATCTCCAGATAGAACGGACCGCTCATCACGCCGGCCAGGGCATCGCCGAACTTGTAGAGCAGAATGAAGAGCAGGGTCATCAACCAGCCGCGCCGCCGCATGAACTCGGCGAACGGGGCGATCACGGCGCTCCGGAGCCAGGATGCGACCCGGACGCGCCACCCGTCGGTTTCGGTCGGCGTGGAAAGCCCCTCCGCCATCGAACGCACGGGTTCGGGGTTGAGCAGCATCACCAGCATGCCGACCCCCATCAGGCCGGCCATCACCGCATAGGCGGAAAACCACCCCCAATAGGTGGCCAGGTACAACCCCCCGGCTCCGGAGGCGACCATGCCGAGACGATAGCCGAGCACGCTCATCGCCGCGCCGGCGCCGTACTGCCGCTCTTCCAGGATCTCCACCCGATAGGCGTCGATGACGATATCCTGGGTGGCCGACCAGAAGGCCACGAACAACGCGAACCAGGCGGTCCAGAAGGGATCGCGGGCCGGATCGCCCGCTCCGAGCCCGAGGATGCCGACGATCAACGCCAGTTGGGTCAGGATCGCCCAACCGCGTCGCTGTCCGAGACGGGTGGTGAGGCCGGGCACCGGCATGCGATCCACCAGCGGCGACCAGAGAAACTTGAAGGTATACGGGGTGCCCGCCAGGGCGAACAGGGCGATGGAACTCTTGCTCACCCCGACCTCGGCCAGCCATAATGAGAGCGTACCCACGGTCAGGGCCAGCGGCAGGCCGCTGGAGAAGCCCAACAACAGGATCACCAGCACGCGGGGTTCCCGATAGATGGCGAACGCCGACCAGAAACGGCGCGGACCCCCTGGTGTGGATGCTGGCATGCGGGACTCCCGGATGGCATGACGATGGCGTATGGCGCTGGAGCGCCGGCCACGATGATAGCAGCCGGGACGGTTTGAACAAGGACTTATCGAAAGGAGACCGCCTTGAGCCACGAACGGGTGGCACGCATCCTGACCCTTCTCGACCGTCGCACCGCCGATCGGCTGCTGGGGTTTCTGGAGAGCCGGGAGTCCGAACTGGCCCGGACGATTCGGGATGGGATGGTGTTGTTCGAGGATCTGTCCGGGCTGGATCGACGCGAGCTGGAGACGCTCTTGCAACAGGTGCCGGACGAGACCCTGGTCACCGCCTTGCGCGGGGCCGATGCGGCGCTGGTGGCGCGCTTCCGGGGGAGTGTGTCGAAACAGCGGGCCGAGATGTTGCGGGAGGCCCTGGAGTTTGACCCGCCGCAGCCCCGTTCGCGGGTGGAACGGGCCAGGCGGGAGATTCTGGAGACCGCGCGTCTCCGACCGTGGGACTCCCGCCAGGAAGGTCCACGGTCGGGAGGGTGAGGGGGATCCCCCCCATCATGCACGTTACCATGAGACTCCCGAAGGGAGGGCATGGTACGGGGGGTGAGGGGGATCCCCCCCATCATGCACGTTACAGACGCGCGGTCGTGTGATTCTGCCCTCTCGGGATGAAGCGATGATCGGTCAGTGACCGTGCGCGGCCTTGGGCAGAGGCATGGGATCGCTGTCCAATCCGCCATGGGGGCTGTCCTGGGCACCTTCGAGGATGCCACCCACCCGCGGGCTGCACCCGCTGTAGAGCGCCGGATCCAACCCCACCGCCTTGACCCGCTCCTTGATCACCAGGGCCACCCCGTGACCGGTCAACGGCTGGCCGGAGATGCGCCCGTGACGGTTGATCCCCTGGAACACCGCTCCGCTCACGATCCCCGAGGCCACCAGCCACGCCTTGAGCGCGGTCACCGGACAGGTGGAAGAGTCCGTGCCGTGGGGAATCATCACCAGACGACCGGTGCTCAGGCTCAATTCCATGCCACCGGCCCGTTCGCGCAGATTCTCCACCGCCAGGGTGGTCAGCTCCGAGCGGCGCAGTCCACCGGAAAAGCCAACCAGAATCAACGCCTTGTCGCGCAGATCCTTCAGGCGCCCCCCCATCACGTTCAACACCGCCGTGGTCTGGTTGGAGGTCAGGGGAGCGACACGACGCTGTTCGCGACCGTGTTTCTGCTTGATCCCCTTGAGCACCGCGTTCACCAGCTCGGTTTTGGTCGGATCCTCCAACCCTTGCGCCGAGTGGGCCTTGCCGAGGGAGACCCGCCAACGAGCCAACGTCGCAAACTTGTGACTGTTGGCATGTTCCACCAGATAATTCGCGACCATCTTCTCGTGGGCCGGAATAACCCCACCCCAGTCGATGAAGCGGCGCAGGTCGCCCCAATAGGCAGCGCGGGTGGCGTCCGTCAGGGTGGATGCCTGGGCAAAGGCCTTGATCTGGGGATCAAGGGAAGGCACCTCTTGATTGGTGTGGGGAAAATCGCCCATCAGCTAAGACTCCCATGGATTCCGATAACGCATTAAGATCATGATTCGCTTGCCGGAATCGAGGGTCTTCCCGAAGAACCGCTTCCTCATTCCTACCGAAGAGATTCTTTTCTAGCGCCTTCTTTGACAGGCTCTCCGGATCGACCCTCGCCGGACACGCTAGATGTTGAGCAATTATTGGACCAACTTTTTTTCAAGTCTACGGAATCGTTCCCACTCCCTTGGGAAGTCCACATCCCAATGGCCGGGGATCTCCCCCCAGGACCATCCCAGGCGTCGAAATACCGTGCGTGTCGTCTCCGCGACCCGCTCCGTGCCCCACGGCATGACGATGAACAGCTCCGGCTGGAAACGCCGCAGCGCCAACGCCACGTAGCCACCATCCGAGGCTGGAATCAGCACCGCATCGTGGCTTGACAAAAGGGTTTCCGTGTGATTGAGACTGGCCAGATCCAGAGAGACGGCATCCCCGCCAACCAGCAGAATGCCCTCCGCCTCGGCCAGCCCGGCCTGGGAGATCGCCGTCAGACGAACCCCGAGATCCCCCTCGGGCTGAACGCGCATCTGACCGTCATCGGCGAGGGTGTCAAGAAAAGGTGTGGACCTCGGAGAGGTGGTCCAGAGACGAAACAGCCGTTCCGAAGGGGATTCCGCGCACCAGCGACGCACGATCCCAACGACATGCGTCAAAAGAACCGCATGGGCCTCGGCAGCACCCTCGGGGCCCAGGGCGGGAATCAGGCGGGTCTTGCAGCGACCCGGTTCCGGGTGCCGACCGAGAAGGTTGACCGAAAGACGCGCCTTCCGTGGCCTGGAAGAGACGTTCAATGACTTGAGGCGCGACCCTTCATATAATCGCGCACGGTTTTCATGAACTCCGGCAGTTTGCGCACCGCATTGATCTGGGCCAGATTCTCCCGATGCGGTCCGCCCCACCACCCCGACCAGGCGGCCCCGGCGGGCACATCCACGGCCACGCCGGTGGCGGCACCCACCCGCGCGCCGCGCCCCACCGTCACATGCGGGACCAGTCCGGCCTGTCCGGCCAGTACCACCCCATCCTCGATGCGACAGGAGCCGGCGATCCCCACCTGACTGACAATCACGCAGGCCCGCCCGATGTGGACGTTGTGGGCGATCTGGACCAGATTGTCGATCTTGGTGCCCGCCCCGATGCGGGTCTCGCCGAAACGGGCGCGATCCACGGTGGTGCAGGCCCCCACCTCCACATCATCCTCGATGCGCACGATCCCCAGATGGGGGATCTTGCGATGCGCGCCGGCCACGAACTCGAAACCGAACCCCTCGCCGCCGATCACGGCATTGGCGTGGATCACGCAGCGGGCGCCAATCAAGGTGCCATCGTGGATCACCGCGCCGGCGTGAATCACGCTGTCGGCCCCGATCACCACCCCGGCCCCGATCACCGCCAACGGTCCCACCGCCACCCCGGTACCCAGTCGCGCCGAGGGATCGATCACCGCCGAGGGGTGTACCCCAGACACACGCAGCTCACCCTGCCCCAGGAGCAGCCCGGCCCGACCGGCATCCAGAGCCGGCGCGGGAGAGATCATCAGCGGCAAACCCGGCACCAAGGTCGCCTCATCGACCAGATCCGGCGGCACCAGCAGGGCCGCCGCCCCCCGCACCTCGACCAGCCACTTGCGCGCCGTGACAAAGGTGAGATCCCCCGCCCCGGCGCTCTCCACCGGCGCCACCGCGCCGATCTCCACATCCCCGCCCCGCCATTCCAGTCCCAGACGCTCGGCCAAATCTTGCAGTTTCATGTTCGTATCACTCCCCACCGATCAAGACAGCCGGTTCTTTGAATGCATGGAAACCACCCGAATCTCCTCGCTCGAAACATAAAAGAACCCCTGCTACACCGACCGCCCATGCTGGCGCGAATAGAGGCTCACATGGGCCAGAAGCCCCATGGCGATCATCAGGGTCACCATGGAACTGCCGCCGTAACTGATCAACGGCAAGGGCACCCCCACCACCGGCAACAACCCCACCACCATGCCGACATTCACCAGCACCTGGATGGCGAAGAGCATGGTCGCCCCCACCACGGTGAGCAGGCCGAACCGATCGTTGGCCATTTCGGTGATCAGCAGGGCGCGCAGGATGATCAGAATGTACATCACCAGCAGCGTCACCCCGCCCACGAACCCCCACTCCTCGGCCAGCACCGAGAAAATGAAGTCGGTGTGCCGTTCCGGCAGGAAGTCGAGCTGGCTCTGACTGCCGGCCATGAACCCCTTGCCGGTCACCCCGCCCGATCCGACCGCGATCTTGGACTGGATGATGTGATAGCCGGATCCCAGCGGATCGCGTTCCGGAGAGAACAAGGTGATGATCCGCTGTTTCTGATAGGCATGCAAGCCATTCCAGGCCAGGGGCATGGAAGCGCCGAACAGCAGCACCAGGGTGAGCATCACCTTCCAGGAGATACCGGCCACCACGATCATCGCGAACCCAACCCCGGCCAGCAGCACGGCGGTGCCGAGATCGGGCTGCTTGATGATGAACACCACCGGCAGGATGATCATCAGAAACGGCACGCCGAGATCCCGCCAGCCCAGGGATCCGTTCTTGGCGTGATCCTGAAAATAACGCGCCAGGGCCAGGATCAGGGCCACCTTCATCAACTCCGAGGTCTGAAGTCGGAAAAAGCCCACCTCCAGCCAGCGTCTCGCCCCCATGCCGACGCTCCCCGCGACCATGGTCACGGCCAGCAGCATCAGGCTGCCACTGTAGAACAGATAGGCGAAACGTTTGTAAAGACGCTCCCCGGCCACGAGGGCCACGAACAGCATGATGCCCAACCCGAGTCCGGACTGGATCACCTGACGCCAGAACAGCCACTGGTTGTGTTCGCCGCCCACCGCGGAGAAGAGCACGCCGAATCCCAGACAGATGGTGAGCAGCAACAAGAGCAGCAGACTCCAGGGAAAACGGCGCAACCGATCCGTCCAGCCCAGCGAGACCGCGCCACCACCCCCGTCGAGCAACGGTTTGCCGACCTCGATCATCTCCCGCCTCCGTCGAGCAACGGTTTGCCGACCTCGATCATGTCCCGCCTCCGTATTTGGAGAAATACCGTTCCAGCACCCGTTTGGCCACCGGCGCCGCCGTCGCGCCGCCATGGCCGCCATGTTCGACGATCACCGCCACCACGATGCGCGGACGATCGACCGGAGCCAGACAGACATACAAGGCGTGATCCTGCAACTTCTCGTTGGTGGTCTTGATGATCTGACCGCTCTTTTCCCGCTTGTGGCGGGCCACCTGGGAGGTGCCGGTCTTGCCGCCCACCCGGACCCCCTCCAGCCGGGTCTTGTAGGCGGTGCCGTTGGGATCGTGGACCACCCCCTCCAGACACTGCCGCATGATCTCCATGTGATGGGCGGAAAAGTAGTTGCGCGTCACCACCTCGGGCTCCTGTCCGGGCTGGAGCTTGCGCAGCAGAGGCCGATACACCGTCCCGCCATTGCCCATGCACGACACCATCACCGCCAACTGCAACGGGGTGGTCAACACATATCCCTGACCAATGCCGGTGATATAGGTTTCACCCGGAAACCAGGAGGTTTTGAACACCTTCCGTTTCCAGGTGCGCGACGGAATCAGGCCGGGGCGTTCCCCTTCCAGATCGATGCCGGTCAGGCCACCCAGCCCCATCTTGCGGGCCTGACGCTCGATGGCATCGATGCCGAGCCGTTCGGCCAGCTTGTAGAAATAAACATCGCAGGATTGGGTGAAGGCCTGTTGCAACGCCACGTTGCCATGACCATGCCGCCGCCAGCAGTAGAATCGCTGCTCCTCCTTGACCAGATAACCGTTGCAAGGAACCGTTTCGCGCGGATCGAGCTTGCCGGAGACCAGACCGGCCATGGCGGTGACGATCTTGAAGGTCGAGCCGGGCGGATAGTGGCCTTGCAGGGCCTTGTTGATCAAGGGACGATCCGGATCGTTCATCACCTCCTGCCACTGGGCGTGGGTGAAGCCGCGGATGAACTGGTTGGGATCGAAGGTGGGGGTGCTGACCATGGCCAGGATCTCGCCGTTGTTCGGATCCATGGCCACCACCGCGCCCATCTCCCCGCCCAGCGCCTCCTGGGCCTCCCGTTGCAGATCCATGTCGAGGGTGAGTTGCAGATCCTCGCCCGACTCCGGCGGATTGCGATGCAGTTCGCGCACATGGCGACCCACGGCGTTGACCTCCATCTCCAACACCCCCTCGCGTCCGCGCAGCACCTCCTCGAACCGCTGTTCCACCCCGCTCTTGCCGATCAGATCCCCGGACCGGAAGCTGATGCGCGAAAACCGCTTGCGATCGTTTTCGCTCGGCTCGCCGAGATAGCCCAGGATGTGACAGGCCAGGGCATCGAACGGATAGGAGCGCACCGACTGGCTCTGGAGATCGACGCCGGGAAATTCATGGATGCGCACCTCGATGCTGCCCACCTGCTCCCAGGTCAGATGGGATTTGACCCGCAACGGCAGAAACGAGCGCTGTTTGCGGGCCATCTGCAACAGGTGCTTGATCTCCTCCTCGGACAGTTCGATGTACCGGCTCAGCCGTTTGAGCAGCATGCGCAGCGAACCGGAAAGCTCCGGGATCACCACCACCTCGTAATCGGGGCTGTTCTCGACCAGCAGGCGGTTTTCGCGGTCGAAGATCCGTCCCCGTTGCGCGGAGATCGGCTTGAGGCTGATGCGGTTATCCTCGGCCAGGGTGCGGTATTCGCCGCCGCGCATCACCTGGAGATGGAACAGCCGCCCCCCCAGCATGAAAAAACCCAGGCCCAGTCCGCCGCCCACCAACAGCAGACGCCGCCGCGCATCGCCGCGAAACTGTTCCCGGTCATCGTCGAGCATGCGCTTCCTCCAGCCAGGTGCGATGGATCATCACCAGGAGATGGATCACCAGAGGCGCGAGCAGCATGGTGGCCACGGGGCGTCCCATCAGCAGTTGCCAGCGGACCGCCATGCCCCATTTGAGCATGGCCAGACCGAGTTGGATCCCCTCGGCGAGCAGCACGAAGATCGGCACCACGAAGATCAGGTAGGTGAAATCGATGGAGCGGATCAGGCGTCCCAGACGACCGATGACGAGGATCAGCAGAATGTTGGAGATGGCGTTCAATCCCAAAGGCGCGCCGGAGATCACATCGACCAGCAGTCCGGCCAGCAGGGCCAGGATCGGGCCGCAGCGATCCGTGCGGTACAGGCGCCAGTAGAACAGACAGATCAGCACCAGATCCGGACGCAGGACCGACCAGGCATGGAACGGCAGGGCCATCTCCTGGAGCACCGCCGCCATGAAGATGGTCATGGCCGGAAGCCCGGAGATGAGCAGGGAGACCATCATGGCACGGGGATGGACCTCGAATCAGGGGGGCGGTGTGTTAAGGAAGCGGTTTGTTGTCCGCCGTTGGCTTGACGGCGCGGGGCAGGAGCAGGTGGGCCTCCTCGATGCGACCGAAATCGACCGTGGGTTGCACCATGGCCTCGCGGAACAGTCCCTCGTCACCCGGTTCCAGGGAGACCACCTTGCCGACCACCAACCCTTTCGGGAAAATGCCGCCGGTGCCGGAGGTGACCACCACGTCCCCGACCACCACATCGGCATCCTTGGGGAGGTACTCCAGGGTCATCTGGGTATCGTTCTGGCCGGCGCAGACCGCCTTGACCCGCGAACGCTGGATCAGGATCGGAACCCGTGAGTTCAGATCGAGCATGGAGAGAACCAGGGAGGCGTTGGCCGAAGCGCGCACCACGCGACCGACCAGGCCCGAGGGGACGGTGACCGGCGCGTTGACGATCACTCCGTCCTGACGTCCGGCGTTGACGATGAAGGAGCGGGCGAAGGCCGAGGAGGAGTCCCCGACCACGCGCACGGCCAAGGGTTGGAAATCGGGATCCGGACGCATCTGCAACAGGGACTTGAGCCGGTGGTTCTCCTTTTCCAGCTCGTCGAGGCGCACGCCCAGGGGACGCAGGCGTTCCAGCTCGGCCTTGTATTGACGATTTTCGCGGTCGAGACGGGCAAGTTCCGAAAGACGGGCCTGGAACCCCTCGATGGTGGAGACCGGACGGGTGAGGAAGGACTGGGCGGTGCCGGCCAGTTGCAGCACACCCTCGTGCATGCCGTGGCGATCTCCCACGGTTCCTCTGGCCATCAGCAGCAGGAAGAGGGCGATCACCAGGGTGAGGAAGACCGAAATGGCATGTCGAAATTCGCGAAAGATGCCCAGCAGTGCCGTCATGCCACGTCCTGGTCGGATGGAGATAAGGCGCTATTATCGATCCATCAGGATGTCGGACATGCTATCCAGCTCTTCCAACGCCCTTCCGGATCCCATGACCACGCAGGAGAGCGGGTCATCGGCGATGAAAACCGGCAGACCGGTCTCCTCGGCCAACAACTGATCCAGTCCCCGCAGGAGCGCGCCACCGCCGGTCAGGACGATGCCACGATCGACGATATCCCCGGCCAACTCCGGCGGGGTACGTTCCAGGGCCACGCGCACGCCATCGACGATGGCGTTGATGGGTTCGGCCAGGGCTTCGAGGATTTCAGGATCGGAGATCACCTGATGCCTCGGCACCCCATGGATCAGGTCACGTCCTTTTACCTCAACTTCCAACCGTTTTTCCAGGGGAAAAGCGGAGCCCACTTGAATTTTGATAATCTCGGCGGTTCCCTCGCCGATCAACAGCGAATATTTGCGCCGCACATGGGCGATGATCGCCTCGTCCATCTTGTCGCCGCCCACGCGGATCGATCGGGAGTAGACGATGCCGCCCAACGAGATGATCGCCACCTCGGTGGTGCCGCCGCCCACGTCGATCACCATGGAACCACTCGCCTCGGTGACCGGCAGGCCGGCGCCGATGGCCGCAGCCATGGGTTCGTTGATCAGATAGACATCGCGGGCTCCGGCGCTCTCCGCAGATTCGCGGATGGCGCGTCGTTCCACCGGCGTGGCCCCGACCGGCACGCAGACGATGATGCGCGGCGAATAGAACAGGCGGCGCTTGTGGACCTTGCGGATGAAATGCTTGAGCATCGCCTCGGTGACGGTGAAATCGGCGATCACCCCGTCGCGCATCGGACGGATGGCCACGATGCTGTCGGGCGTGCGTCCGAGCATTCGTTTGGCCTCGTTGCCCACGGCCAGCACCTTGCGAACCCCGCGGGAACTTTCGTGGATCGCCACCACCGAGGGTTCGGAGAGCACCACCCCGCGTCCACGCACGTAAACCAAGGTATTGGCCGTGCCCAGATCGATGGCCATGTCGGTGGAGAACAGTCCTTTCAGTTTACCAAACATCGAAGCTACCCATAGCAAAAATTCAATCCGCCTCACGATGCGGACCCGATGGAACCATCAGCCATTGACCCGACATCGCAACCGCCACATCCTAACGGTGCAACCCGGTGATTGTCACCCCAGCAAGGCACTTCCCATGACTACGACGCCACATTTCGAAAAAGAGGAGATCCTGGACCTCGCGGCCCTGGATCAGCAGATCAACGCCATCCACGATGGCCGCTCCCCCCTGACGGACGACCAGCGGGCGGCGATTCTGCCGCTGTTGCGCACCGCCATGAAATCGGGACGCGATCTGCTCCATCAACACCATCTGGCCGGCGCCACCGGACAATACATCGTCCAGGGCCACACCTTCCTGGCGGATGCCATCCTGCAACGCATCCACGCCCTGACGGTGGCCGACGACACCAGCCCGGAACCGTTCTGCCTGGCGGCCACCGGCGGCTACGGACGGCGCGAACTGGCCCCCTTTTCCGACATCGACCTGTTGTTCATCGTCCCGGACGAGCACGCCACGCAACCGGCCCTGGTGGAAAAGATGCTCTACATCCTCTGGGACATCGGCATGGATGTCGGACATGCGGTGCGTACGGTTGAGGAGTGTCTGCAACAGGCGCGCCAAGAATTACAGATTCTGACCTCCATGCTCGATTCACGTTTTCTCGCGGGAGATCATAAGCTTTTCACCCACTACCGCACCACCCTGTTCAACAACGCCCTGCTTAACGATCCGTTGAGTTTCCTGCGTGCCAAGCTTTTGGAACAGAGCAAGCGTCACGAACGGTTCGGGGCATCGCTATACTATCTGGAACCCAACATCAAGGAAAATCCCGGCGGCCTGCGCGATCTGCACACCTTTGCCTGGATCTCCAAATACCGCTATCAGGTGACCCGCATCCAGGAGTTGATCCCCATGGGGATCATCACCGAAGAGGAGTTCGAAAACTTCAAACGGTGTCGCGCCTTTCTGCGTCGGGTGCGCAACGCCCTGCACTACCGCGCCGGACGGCGGGACGATCGCCTCACCTTTGCCCACCAGGTGGCCATCGCCCAGGAGTTCGGCTATCAGGACCAGCCGGGCATGCTGGCGGTGGAGCGATTCATGCGGCGCTACTACCGGGTGGCGCGCCGGGTGGGACATCTCTCCTGGATCTTTCTGCGCAAGTATCAGGACGAACATCGCGAGGTGCTCGACTGGGACCGCCGTCACCTGGAGGACGCCTTCGAGGTGATCGGCGGCAAGCTGAGTCTCACCTCGCCGGAGGCGCTCCAGGAAAAACCAATCCGCATCATGCGTCTGTTCGAGGTGGCGCAACGCAATCTGCTCTCCATCCACCCGGACACCATGCGGCTGGTCACCCAGAATCTCTCGCTGATCAACCGGACTTTCCGCGCCGACCCCAAGGTCACGGCGATCTTTCTCTCCATGCTCAACGGCAAGCGCGCGGTGGCCTGGGTGTTGCGGCGCATGAACGATGCCGGCGTCCTGGGACGCTACATCCCGGAGTTCGGACGCATCATCGGACAGACCCAGCACGACATGTATCACGTCTTCACCGTGGACGAGCACACCATCCTGGCGGTGGAATCGTTGCGCCACATCAGCTCGGGCAAGTTCTCCCACGAACTGCCGATCGCCACGCAACTGATGCAAAAACTCAACAATCCGGCCCTGCTCTATCTGGCGGTCATGTTCCACGACATCGCCAAGGGGCTGGGTCCGAACCACCACATCCGCGGCGCGGAGATCGCCCGCAAGATCTGCGAACGGATGGAACTCCCCGCCAACGACATCGAGATGATCGCCTGGCTGGTGGAAAACCATCTGATCTTCTCGCGCACCGCCTTCCGCCGCGATCTCAACGATCCGGAGACCCTGGCCTCGTTCGCCAAGCAGATCGGCACGGTGCGCAAACTGAATTTATTGGTGCTGTTGACCGTGGCCGACATCCGCGCCGTGGGGCCCGGCGTCTGGAACCAGTGGAAGGGAAACTTGTTGCGTCAACTCTACGAACGCAGCCTGGACACCCTGGACAAGGGGATCATCTTCACCCCCGAGGAGATCGCGCGGCGCGCGGAGATTCTCAAAAGCGCCACCTTCGAAATCCTGGCCAAGGAGCACGATCCGGAACGGGTGCGGCGCCATCTGGACCGCTTCTATCCCGACTACTTCACCCACTACGCCCCGGAGATGCTCGCCGAACACTTCGTGGCCCTCAAGGAGATCGATGAGCAACCGCTGGTGATCGTCTTCAAGCAGGTGCCGAAGATCAACGCCACGCGCATGCTGGTCTACACCCCGGACCATCCGGGTCTGATGGCGCGCATCTCCGGGAGCCTGTCGGCCTCGGGGGCCAACATTCTTTCCGCCGACATCACCACCACCAAGGATGGCATGGCCCTGGACACCTTCGTGATCCAGACCCAGAACGGCGAGCCGATCGAAACCCCGGAGCGGCTGGAGAGAATCGAATCCACCCTGACGCGGGTGCTGGAGGGAAAACTCCGCCCCAGCGCGCTGTTGGCCAATCCCCCGGCGGGCTTCCGACGCAAACCGTTCGACATCTCCTTCTCCATGGAGGTGGACGACTCCCTGGACACCTTCACGGTGGTGGAGATCACCTCCCTGGACCGTCCCGGCCTGTTGTTCGCCATCACCCGGGTGTTGCAGAACCAGGGGGTGCAGATCCGCGCCGCCAAGATCGCCACCTACGGCGAACGGGTGGTGGATGTGTTCTATCTGCGCGACATGTTCGGCTTGAAGCTCGATCCGCGCCGCCTGACAACCGTCGAAAAAATGCTGCGCGCGGCGGTGGACAAGCTCGAACAACCGTGAGGAAGAACCGAGCCCCGCACCCGGATCGGCACGGTTCTGATTGACGATGGCGCGAGACGAAGCGTAACCGGGGTCCGATTGCTCAATTCTTGGGATTGAAACGTACAATCCGGATCCCGAATCCAGTAGCGAATCCGGGGACACCCCAAGGCACCCAATCGCGCATCCGCCCACGCGCCCCAATATTTTCAAGGGCAGCCAGCGTGAAGGCCTCATGCGTCCGGTGACGATGCGGCATGATTCGAGACCCGACCGTTCAGGAAGCGCCTGCAATCACCCGTTCCATGCTAAGCGATGTTCAATCGTGATCGTCTGTCTCCAACAACCGTTCGGCATGCATGGAGGAGCGGGCCAGGGGATGGCTTTCCACCGCGGCAAACCCCATCTTCAGCGCCCGTTTCCGCCACCCCTCGAACACCTCCGGTTCCCAGTAGCGCACCACGGGCAGATGATCGCGACTCGGGGCCAGATACTGGCCGATGGTCAAGAGATCCACCCCCACGCGGCGCAGATCGACCAGCACCGCCTCGATCTCGGCCTCCTCCTCGCCCAGACCGAGCATGATCCCGGACTTGACCCGTCCCGCTCCGGCATGTCTGGCGGCGCGGGCCAGGAGTTGCAGCGATCCGGCGTAGCTGGCCGCCGGACGCACGCGCGGATAGAGACGCGGCACGGTCTCGACATTGTGGTTCAACACCTCGGGACGGGCGTTCAAAACCGCCTCCAGAGGGGCCGGCGCGCCCCGAAAATCGGGGATCAGCAGCTCCACCGTGGTGCCGGGAGAGCGGACGCGGATCGCCGCCACGCAAGCGACGAACTGGCCAGCCCCGCCATCCTCCAGGTCATCGCGGGTCACCGAGGTGATCACCGCATGGCGCAAGGCGAGCGCGGTCACCGCCTCGGCCAGACGCCGGGGTTCATCCGGATCCGGGGGCGCGGGACGCCCGGTCTTGACATCGCAAAAACCACAGGAGCGGGTACAGAGCGCGCCGAGGATCATGAAGGCGGCGGATCCGGCCTGCCAACAATCGCCGATGTTGGGACAGCGCGCCGACTGACAGACCGTCTCCAGACGCAACGTCCCGGTCAGGGCGCGCATGCGCCGATACCCCTCGGAGCCGGGGGCCAGCACTTTGAGCCAGCGGGGTTTGCCCCGCGCCGGAATCGCACCCCCGCCGGAAGGCTCCGAACTCACCCCGGAGGCGCGCGCCTCCGGGTCCGACACGTCACGAGAGATCACTACGCCTCCTCCATGCCGATCTTCTTGAAGAACTTCTTGCGGATCTTGCCGTCAAAGGCGTTCCACTTGAGCTGGGCCAACTCCTCGTTGTCGTTGCCCGACAAGAAGCCCAACGGGATCTCGAATCCTCCCGCTCCGGCCTTGCCGCCGCCGTAGAAGATCCCCTGTTCGGTGCGACCCAAAACCTCCTTCAAGAAGGCATCCGGACTCAGACTGTTGCGGCTGGTGCGCAACGAACCGTGAATGCTCTCCGAACCATCGGCCATGGTGACGATCCCGTAAACCACCACGGTCTGTACCGTATCCTCGGTCAGCAGAAAATCGGCGGCCTGCGGAATGGCATCCCGATCCTCGCCGCGCAGATAGCCGACCCCCGAAAGACACAACCCCGCCTTGATCACCCGGTTGGCCAGCGCCAGACGAATCACCTCCATCACCTTGTGGTTGCGACGTTGATGAAGAATATCCATCAGCAGATCGATGTCGCAGAAGGGTTGCAGAAAGGCTGCGGCGGTAAAATCCGAGGGTTGGGCACGGATCATCGAACCGGTCTCGCTGATGATGCCGTGCATCAACGCCGTGGCCAGGCGGCGATGCTCCGGCTTGGAGGTGCGCAGCGGCAGCAACCCCTCGGCCAGATAGTGGGTAAAGATCGTCGCGCAGGCCCCCACCGGGCGAATGTCGGTGAAGATCGGCGCGCTCAACCGGTGCTGAAGATCGTGATGATCGACCACCGCCAGAACCGGCACGCCCGCCTCATCCAGTCGATCGACCAGATTGCTGGTCGTCCCCTGATTGTCCACGAAAACAGCACCCTGGAAGTAGCCCGGGGCGATCTCTTCCGCGCTCCATTCGGTGAGCTGAATCTCCAGCAGGTTGATCAGCGCGATGTTCTCCTGATGGCTGATGCGACCACCGTAGATCAATTCGGACTGAATGCCCCGCTCCGCGGCCAACAGATGATAGGCGAACCCGCACGCGATGGCGTCCGGATCCGGAAAATCCTGCAACACCACGGCATGACGCTCCCCTTCGCGATGGGCCAACATCGCCTCGAGTTGCATGGCCTTGCTTTTTGCGGTCAATTCTTCCATTTTCTTGCCTCGCTCGGCATCTGGACGGAACGTGCCCGATGGGGGTGGGACCCCTCAACCCCCGGTTCCGGACCTCCCTTGCGGGAGTCCCAGGGAAAAGTGACGAATCCTTGCATCGTCGATTCGATGATGACATCTTGCCAAAAAGCCGTCCAGGTTGCACTCTGTTTCGTACTCGGATTTCATCCGTATCATCGTTTCATCGGTCTTGAGAGGAGAACCCCCATGGGGAAAGTCACGGCGCGCGTCAAATACATCGAGGGCATCCAACTGCTGGGTGAGTCCGGATCCGGCCATACCGTGGTGATGGATGGCAGCCTCGAGGTGGGAGGCCGCAACATGGGGATACGTCCCATGGAACTGTTCCTGATCGGTCTCGGCGGCTGCGCCAGCATCGACGTGCTCTCCATCCTGCGCAAGGGACGCCACGCCGTCAACGACTGCCAGGTGGCCATCCAGGGCGAACGGGCCGAAGAGGATCCCAAGGTCTACCTCGCCATCACCATGCACTTCACCGTCACCGGCAAGGATATTCCCTCCAAGGCGGTGGAACGGGCCATTCAGCTCTCCGAGGAAAAATATTGTTCGGCAGCGGCCATGCTGGCCAAAACCGCCACCATCCGCACCTCCTTCGAGATCGTGGAGCAGCCCTGATGTCCATGTCGTCCAGCCTGCCCGCGACGCGACGCGCTTTCCTGATGGCCGCGACCCTGCTGTTATCCCTGGGGTCACTCCAGGCCGACGAGCCGTTCGAGCCCAAACCCGGCGTACACTTCGAACCCGTCAATCCGCCCGTGCCGGTCTCCGGATCCAAGCCCGAGGTGGTCGAGGTGTTCAATTTCAAATGTCCGCACTGCTTCTATCTCCATCCGCACATGGAGAAATGGAGCGAACAGGTCAGGGACCGCTACACGATCAAGAGCCTGCCGATCGCCTTTTCCAACCAGTCGGACGCGCCGGTGCGCGCCTTTCATGCCGCGCAGTTCTTCGACCGCGAGGCGGAGATGAAACACGCCCTGTTCAACGCCCACTTCGTGGATCAGGTGAACATCGACTCCCCACAGGAACTGGCCTTCATCGCCGAGGGGATGAAATTCGAATCCGCCGCATTCCAGAGCCACATGAGTTCCTTCGGGGTCGGCGGCAAGATCGCCCAGGGACAGGCCCTCGCGCAGGCCTTCGGCATCTCCGGCACCCCCACGGTGGTGGTCAATGGTCGCTACAAGGTGATTCCCGGCAAACACGATCAGGGCGATTACCAAAAATTCTTCCAGATCGTGGAAGCCCTGGCCGCCAAGGCTCCAGAGGGTGCCTCCGCCACTCCCAAAACCCCCTGACGCGGGAGCCGGGAACATGATCGTCCTGGTGGCGGTCAAACCCCTCGCCGATCCACTGGTGCCGGTGCGGATCCGCGCGGATGGCCGGGGACTCGAACCGTCGGACGCCCGCGTGGTGATCAACCCCGTGGATGAAAACGGCCTGGAGGCGGCGCTGCGACTCAAGGAGCGAGGCGTCGCCACGACGGTGATCGCCGTGGCCATCGGTCCGGAAAGCTGGGACGGAAGCCTCAAGACCACCCTGGCCCTGGGCGTGGATCGGGCGATGCGCATCGCAGCACCGGACGATCTCGATCCCCTGCCCGTAGCCCGATTGCTCGCCGCCGCGACCCGGAAAGAGGGCGCCTCGCTCCTCATCACCGGTCGCCAGGCGGTGGATCGGGATCAGGGGGTGGTGGGCCCGATGACCGCCGGCCTGCTCGGCTGGAGCCAGATCGCCTTCGTCTCGGCCATCGATGCGGTGGATGAAACGTCCATCACCCTCTCCCGCGATCTCGATCACGGTCGGGAAACCCGCCAGGCCTCTCTGCCCGCCGTGCTCAGCGTGGATCCGCGCCTCAACACCCCCCGTTACGCCAGTCTGCCCGCCATCATGCGCGCCCGCGCCAAACCGGTGGAATGCCTCGACCCGGAATCCCTCGGCGTGGCGCTGACCAGCGATCTCGAATGGCTTGAGTTGCTCCCTCCCAAACCGCGTCCGCCGGGAGTGCGCCTCGGTTCGGTGATCGAGTTGGCCGAACGTCTCAAGGCCGGCGGTTGGATGCCATGTCCGTCCTGATTCTCGTCGATCCGCTTCCCGGTGACGCCGAAGAGAGCCGCGTGGCCCGCCTGGTCGGCGCGGCCAGAGGATTGCCGGGTCCGGTCGCGCTGCTGGTGATCGACGCCGCGGAGGGTCCGCGCTGTCAACGCCTCGCCACCCTCGATGGCGTATCCCAACTGCTCCGTCTCGCCCCCGCCGCGCCCGATCAACCGCCGGAACCCGAAGCGCTGGCCGAATGGTTGACAGCCCACCACGCCGAACATACCGCCATCCTGGCCGCCGCCTCCCCGTTCGGCGCCGAGATCATCCCGCGCGTCGGCGGTCTTCTGGGCATCACCCCGCTCACCGGGGTGATCGAAATCGGCCCGGACCACACCTTCATCCGCCCCACCCACGCCGGCGCGGTGCTGGCGAGAATCCGTTCCCGGTCCGTCTTGAAACTGCTGACCGTGCAACCGTGGGCCTTCGCCCCGGTCGCCACCGGGACGACACCCGCGCCGATCCGTGCCGTCGGGATGCTGGCGGGTTCGGGACTCTCCCGTTCCCTCGGCATCACGACGATCCAACGCCCGCCGGGACAGCCGGAGCTGACCGGAGCGCGCATCGTCGTGGCCGGGGGGGCCGGTTTGGAGCAGGATTTTCAACCGGTGGAAGCGCTGGCCGCCGCGCTCGGCGGGGCGGTCGGGGCCAGTCGGGGAGCCGTGGATGCCGGTCTGGCCCCGGCGGACCGCCAGATCGGCCAGACCGGCCATGTGATCGCGCCGGAACTCTACATCGGCCTGGGGATCTCCGGCGCAGTGCAGCATCTGGCCGGCATCAAGGCCGCAGGGTGCATCGTGTCGATCAACACCGATCCCGGTGCCCCGCTCTCCAGCGTGGCCGATCTGTCGCTGATCGCCGACGCCCGCCAGGCGGTGCCGGCATTGATCCGGGCGTTGCAGGCGTGAGAGGGCGGCGCTGACCGTTCACCGGATACGGGCGTGACGGGCATAATCCCCTCACCCCACCCTGCAAGTTACTCGATCAACTTCTCGAGCGCGTCGGAGAACTTCTTGGCCACCGCATCGCTCTCCCGCCCCCGATGCAACACCGGCACCCATCCCACCTGCGCGCCGATGCGCCGGTTGACCAGGGTCATCGCCTCACGAAGTTGACCGTGGGTATCGAACGGCCCCACCAGGAGACGAACCATCTCCCGATCGTCCGGCGAGAGAACCCGCTCCGACCAACTGGGAATGCCCGACTTCTTGAGCGCCTGAATCCGTTTTTCCAACGACTCCGCATCGCCGAAGGTGCCCACATGCACCATGTACGCCCCGGAGTCATCCAGGGGTGGCAACCCCTTGGCCAGCGCTCCGTCCGGTTTGTTGGCGACCATGAACACCCCGACCATGCGCGGCGTCTCGCGGGTGGGCTTGGGATCATGCAACTCGGCCAGGGGACGCGCCTGATGACCGTGGGTGACCGCGGGCGCAGCCCGATCGGCGGCCAACTCCTCCAGGAGCAGAGCCACCCCTTCCTCCACCTCACCCGACACGCGCTCCCCCAGATCGGCCAGCATCTGCTCGTGGGCCATGCGGATCATCTCGTCGCGTCCGCTTTCGGTGGCACGCACCGATTCGACATGACTTCCGTCGCGGGATGGGGTGGTCGCCTGCAAACTGCGTCCCAGGGCCTTCCACAGCCGCGCCACGGCCAACTGGGCCTGATAGCGATGCCGGACCAGATTGGTGCGCAGGGTGTGGACCTCGAATTGGGAGTCGAGTACATCCGTCAAGGTTCGGGTGCCGGCGTGAAAGCTCTCCACCAGACCGGCGGCGGCCTTTTCGCTGAATGACAGGGCCTGTTCCAGGGAGGCGATGGCCGCCTTGTTGTTCTTGAGGTCGAAACGGGCCTCCTCCATCTCGCGACGGGCCAGGGTGCGCAGCCGGTCGAGTTCGCTCATGGCGGCCTCTTTGAGCGCCTGGGCCTCACGGGTCCGGCTCACGGTCTCCAGACCGTTGAAGATCGGCACGTTCATCACCAGACTGACCGAATGGGCCCGTTCGTCCTCCTTGACCGAGCGTCCCGTGGAGCCGCCCAACTCCGCATCCCAGGTACGGCTGACCGTGTAGTTGAAATCGACGGTCGGCAGATGGGCGGAACGTTCGATCTTCTCGCTCATGGCGCTCTCTTGCAGACGGGCGCGGGCGGCCCAGATCTCGGGACGGTCCTCGATCCACTTCCACGCATGGGCATCCAGATCCTTCGGCTCCTCCCAGGTCAAATCGGGCAGAGCCAGATCCGGATCCGGATTGGCGCCCACCACCTCGCGGAAAAAGGCGGTCTCCTTCTCCAGGGTGTTGATGGCGTCCTGAAGATTGGCCTTGGCCTGATGGGCGCGGGAGGCGGCCTGTTGCACATCGGTTTCGGTCGATTCCCCGGCGTTCATGCGCAGGGTGTTCTCATCGAGGTGATGCTGGGTGATCTTGATGTATTGACGCGCCAGATCGTAGACCCCCTTGGCTTCGAGCCAGTTGGCGCTGACCGTGGCCACCCGCAGGGCGATATCCTGGCGCATGGCCATCAGGTCGGCAAAGGCCCCTTCGATACGGTGATCGCTCTGGGAATAGCCCAGCCAGGAGGGGGCGTTGACGATTCTCTGATCCACGGTGAGCGCCACGGTGCGCGGGTCGGCGTGCTGGGAGGTGCCCAGACTCTTGTAGTGGGTCCCTTCGCGCAGCACGTCCACGGCGCGGACATTGACCTGGGGCAGCAGACGCGCCAGACTCTTGGGATTGGACTCCCGCGCGGCGCGCAGCAGGGCCTCGGAGCGCTGGATCTGGGGATTGCGCGCCTGGGCGGTATCGACCGCGCGCCAGAAGGCCGCCACATCGGCCCGCGCGAAGCCCGCCGGCAACCAGAGCAGCAGGAACAGCACGGCTCCGGTCAAGAACCGTTCCAGATTTCCAGGATGTACAGACCGATCCGACATGGCATCCAATCCTTGACGATGATCCCCGTTTCCGAAAGCAGACGACACAACCGCCGCCGCATGGCACGCCTCCGTTGAGGGCATATCGTCCGATTGGTCTGGCAACCTGAGCGGTATTTCCCGACAGAACGCCGCCACCCCCCCGAAACGCCACCAACCCGACGCCCAGGGAGACAGGCCACCTCCCAGGCGATTGGCGCGGACGAAAACCGATGCAGGTCTTTGCACTTCCACCTGGAGTGGTTTAGGCTCTTGTCACGATCACTCGGGAAATCACCCCAGACACGCCTCCCGGAGACGCCTGGTTTGCCAACCCGCCCTCCGGGTGGACATCCCAGGCGGGCAGAGATTGACAAATCGTATCGAAATAGCTACAATCATTGTGGTTTTTGCATGTTTCCCTGAAACCGGACCATCTGCGCGCACCGGATCGCCAGCCTGAACGAGGATCTCCTGGTACGATGAACGCCGAATCTCAATTGCTGGAACGGGCCACGGTACTGGTGGTGGACGACACCCCGGACAACCTTTCCTTGATGAGCGGCCTGTTGAAGGACCATTACAAGGTCAAGGTGGCCAACAGCGGGGAACGGGCCCTGCGGATCGCCAAGTCGGAGAACCCGCCGGATCTGATCCTTCTGGACATCATGATGCCCGGCATGGATGGCTACGAGGTGTGCCGGCAGTTGAAGGAGGATCCGACCACCCGCGACATTCCGGTGATCTTTCTGACCGCCAAGGCCGAGGTCGAAGACGAGCGCAAGGGGTTGGAACTCGGTGCGGTGGACTATCTGACCAAGCCGGTCAGTCCCCCGATCGTCATGGTACGGGTGAGGAACCATCTGGCGCTCAAGGCGTCGGCGGACTTTCTGCGCAATCAGAACGACTTTCTCGAGCAGGAGGTGGTCAAGCGGACCCGCGAGGTGACGGCGATTCAGGATGTGACCATCCTGGCCATGGCCTCCCTGGCGGAAACCCGCGATTCGGATACCGGCAATCACATCCGTCGCACCCAATATTACGTCAAGGCCCTGGCCGAACATCTGCGCGATCATCCACGCTTCGCGTCGATCCTGAACGACAACTCCATCAAGCTGCTGTTCAAATCCGCCCCCCTGCACGACATCGGCAAGGTGGGCATTCCGGATCGCATTCTTCTCAAGCCGGGTCGTTTCACGCCGGACGAGTTCGAGATCATGAAGTCCCATACCACCCTGGGTCGCGACGCCATCGAACACGCCGAGCAGCAGTTGGGGATGAGCGTGGAGTTTCTCTCCATGGCCAAGGAGATCGCCTATGGTCATCAGGAGAAATGGGACGGCTCCGGTTATCCGCGCGGTCTGGCCGGGGATGCCATCCCCTGGTCGGCGCGCCTGATGGCGATCGCGGATGTCTACGATGCGTTGATCAGCCGTCGGGTCTACAAGGAAGGGATGCCGCACGAAAAGGCGGTGGGGATCATGATCGAGGGGCGCGGCACCCATTTCGACCCGGATGCCCTGGATGCGTTCCTGGCATTGCAGGACCAGTTTCGTTCCATCGCGGCCACGTATGCCGACTCCGATTCGGACATGGCGCACAAGAAGGCGCAACTGGATCGGCTCACCACCCCCTCGGGAACAGGCTGACCCCATCCCTTCGGCGTTCCAGGAACCGGATCGCCAGGCCAACCCGACCGTCCGGGCTCGCATGGAAGCCACAAAATTACCATTGACAAGCATACCCGAACCCGCCTATCATTCGGGTTCTGCACGGATGGAGACGAGTCGGCATTCTCTCGACCCCCCTCCCAACCGCATGCGGGCGGCTAGCTCAGCGGGAGAGCACTGCCTTCACACGGCAGGGGTCACAGGTTCAATCCCTGTGCCGCCCACCAATCAAATCAAGCACTTAGGGCCACTCACAAGGTGGCCCTTTTTGTTCCAGCATGCAAACAGCAAGCATCGAAAAAAAATCGCCCTCCTGAATCACCCCCGTTGTATCGCGCCAGATGGATTTAAAAATCTGTAACGCGCCAAGCAAAATGAGAATTGCCGCCAAGCAAAATGAGAATGTATTTTTTGGTTGAAGAAACTTTAAAACAACCAAGATTGCACTCTATTTGAACCCCGTAATCGCCATATCTGACACATCACCCCATGCATCCAGAATACTCTCACCGATCAGTCGCACGAGCTGCGTGCATCGCGCCAGATGGATTTAGGAAACAGTAAAATTGTTTTTATGGTGGTAAAATACGTCATAAGAATTAAAAACACCAAAAATCAAGCATCCCTTGCGTCGTACTCCCACAACCAGACGTGCTTGTTTCGTCCAGAGCGCCCGGAGCGGGTATCACGCCCGGAATGGGAATAGCCAACCCGCCGCCACCCGTCGAACCGGGGACGGGACAAGGCTTGATCAACACCGACAAGCGCACCCGTTCCCCTGTCAAGACATTCAATTCAGCACAGGGATTTTCATATTAACAAACAACACGTTAACCATTTCAATCCAGTTCTCCAGAAAAAAATCTTGCACCCGTGTTTCCCGGAAATCCGCGCACAGATACATTCCATGTATTTGAAATTAAATAATTATTCTAAAATAAGCCGCGTGGCACGATTCATGGAAAGTCATTTGGCATGCAGTGTCGCTCCCCACCGGGGGCCTCTCCAGATCATTTCGGCGCATCTCATTCGGATCGGATTGCCATGCCAGCCACGTCTCACGCCCTCTTTGGACGCATCAAGGCCCTCGAGAACCGCCTTGACGAGTTTCTCGACATGTTGTCCGAGTCCAACATCCATTTTCGCGCCGGCATCACCTACTTTCTGGAGGCCGGCGGCAATCATGCCGCCGTGTTCCAACAAAAGGTCAAGGAGATCGGCGGCATTCAATCCAGGGCGGAAAATCTCAAACGCCACATCGAGGCGGAACTCCAGGAGTGGATCCTGATCCCGGACCTGCGCGCCGACATGGTGGGCCTGCTCCATGCGCAAGGCAACCTGATCCAGCAATTCGGCGAACATCTCCAGCACTTTGCCATCGAGAATCCGGGTTTCGCCCTGGAACTCCACAAGGATATCAAACTGCTCGGAGAACAGGTCGCCCTGAGCGTCGAATCCTGCGTCATGGCCGCCCGTTCGTTGTTCCGCGATCCAGGCTCCGAGCGCGATCACATCCACATGGCCAAACTCCACCACGAAGAGGCCCACAAGATCGCCATGCGCCTGAAATCCACCATCTTCAACGCGGATCGGGGACTCGAGCAGAAAATGCATCAACGGACCTTCATCGACCGGATCTGGCATCTGGCCCTGTTGGGCGAACAGGTGTGCGACGCCCTGGCCGTGCATGCCATCAAACGGGCGGCCTGAGCAAAACGACGGGCCGACGGAGGCTTCCATGGATACGCCGTTCTTTCTGTTTCTCATCGGAGGGATGCCGCTCGGCTGGTTGCTGGGCGGACGCGAATCCACCCATGCGTGCGGCGCCATCCAGATCAACCGCGTCCTCCCTTACCGTCATGCGGCACTCGCCTGCGCACTGTTCGTGCTCCTCGGCGCCACCTTGAACGGAGCCGGCGTCGGTCGCACACTGGCCATGTCCGGCCCACTGCACGCCTCCTGCACGGCCATGATCGCCACAGGGATCACGGTGATGCTCCACTCCCTGGCCTGGATCCAGGGCCATCGGCTCCCGGTCGTCCAAACCCTGGTGGGCGCGCTGATCGGCTGTCTGCTCCACGACGCACTCCCGAGCCAACCGATCCGCTTCGCGCCGATCCTGGCGGGCTGGCTGGTCGCGCCGCTCGTGGCCGCACTGCTGGGTCGCGGTCTCTACCAAACCGGTTTGTCCTGGCTGGCGCGCCGTCGGATCCATCTGCTCACCCGCGACGCCCTGACCCGTCAGGCGCTCCTGCTGGCATCCCTGTTCACCGCCTATGCCCTGGGCGCCAACAACCTGGCCGCGATCACCGGTCCCTTCCTGGCGGTCCACTCCACGACCTGGAGCACCCCCTTCGACACCCTGGGACTCGGGATTCAGGCTCTGCCCCTGCTCGGAGGGATCGCCATGGCCGCGGGTCTGATCCACGCCCGCGCCGATCGCGACGCGCCACCGGTGGCTCCCATGCCCCTCTCACCGCTCGGCATGGCGGTCGCCACCTTTTCATCCGGGCTCACCCTGCTGCTCTTCGCCTCGGAATCCCTGGCATCCCTGCTCGCGGCCACCGGACTGCCGGCCATTTCCCTGGTGCCGCTCTCGCTCGACCAGACCATGGCCGGGGCCGTGGCCGGCATCACCTCGATCCACGGTCTCCGTTTCATCGACTGGCGTTTCTGGTTGCGCACCGCCGCGGGCATGCTGCTGGTCCCGCTGTTCGCGGCCTGCGTCACCTTTGTCGTGATGTTTCTGGTTACCCATGTTCTCAACCTGTGCAGGCCGCTTTAACCCGTTTTTCCACGCGCCGGAGACACTCCGAAGCGCGAACCGTGGCCCGAGGCCATTCCGACCCGGGTTTGTGACTCAATAAAACGAAAGAAGGAGATCACCATGAAATTCACCCCGATCATCGACCTGTTCCTTGACCAGCAGGATGAACTGTTCACCAACGCGGTGCGCAGCTTCGAACGTCAGGACTACGCACAGGCCTTCACCGCCTTCGAAAGCCTCGCCCGCCAGGATGACCCCCAGGCCCAGATCAACCTGGCAATCATGCTGCGCGACGGTCTGGGACGCGCCGCCGATCCGATCGGCGCGCTGGCCTGGCTGGAACGGGCCTCCTCCCAGGGTGACGAAATCGCCCGTGTCGAGCACAACCTGCTCAAACAGCGCCTCACCTCCGAACAGGTCGCCAGCGCCTCGCTGCGCGCCACCGAGTTGATGGCCGCCGCCTGAGCGTCCGCCGGGGTCGTTCGAACGGACGACCCCGGCTCCTGATTCCGAGCTTATTTTTCGCCATTCACGTCTGTTTTTCAGGACATCACGCATAGATCGAAACCATGAATACACAAATCATGACCGAAAAAATGCAAACCTCCCTGCTGCCTCTCATCCACAACCCCCTCACCCGTTTCAAAGGGTGGCAGATCCCCGGCGATGTCTGGGGAGGGGTGACCGCCATGATGGTCGCGCTGCCTTCGGCGGTGGCCTTCGGCGTGACCATCTTCGGGGTGATCGGACCGGATTTCATCCCCTTCGGCGCCCTGGCCGGCATCATCGGCACCTTCGCCCTGGGGATCGTCGCCTCGACCCTGGGCGGCACCGACCGCCTCATCACCGCGCCATGCGCACCGGCTGCCGCCCTGTTGTCGGCGTTCGCCCTGGGTCTGGTGCAACAGGATACCGCCCCACTTACCGTGGTGCTCATGGTGACCGTGATGTCGATCCTCACCGGAGCGTTCCAGGTGATGATCGGCATGCTCAAGGTAGGCAATCTGATCAAATACATTCCGTATACCGTGGTCAGCGGTTACCTCACCGGCGTCGGGATCACCATCATCGGCAGTCAGATTCCGAAATTCTTCGGCGTCTCCTCCGGACTCTCCTGGTGGAAAACCATCCTCACCCCGGCCAGTTGGGATCATCGCGCCCTGGCGGTGGGAGCCACCACGGCCCTGGTGATGGCCTTCGGCCCGAAGCTGACCAAGGCGATACCCGGTACCATCATGGGCATTCTGGCCGGTTTGCTGGTCTATTTCGGTGCCGCGGCCTTTGATTCGAACCTGTTGGTGCTGGAAAACAACAAACTGGTGATCGGCTCCCTGGGATCGGTCGGCGGAGGGTTTCTCGACTCGATCATGAACCGCTGGAGCGAGATCGGTGACTTGCGTCTGAGCGAACTGGCCAAGCTGTTCGGCAGCGCCCTCACCCTGGCCGCCCTGCTCTCCATCGACACCTTGAAAACCTGCGTGGTGCTCGATCAGATGACCCGCAGCCGCCACGACTCCAACCGGGAACTGGTCGCCCAGGGGGTGGCCAACATGTTCTCCTCGGCGGTGGGCGGCGTGGCCGGAGCCGGACAGATGGGCTCCACCCTGGTCAACATGGTGAGCGGCGCGCAAACCCGCATCTCCGGCATCGTCGAGGGGATCGCGGCACTGGTCGCGGCTCTGCTGCTCAACTCCTTCATCTCCTGGATCCCGGTGGCCTCGCTGGCGGGCATCCTGATCGTGGTCGGCGTGCGCATGATCGACAAGGAGCCGCTGCTGTTCCTCAAGGCCAAGGATACGGTCTTCGATTTCGCGGTGGTGGCCGCCGTGGTGATCGTGGCGTTGACCGTCAGTCTGATCGCCGCCTCGGCGGTTGGGGTGCTGTTGTCGATCCTGCTGTTCGTGCGCGAACAGGTGGGTGGCGCCGTGGTGCGCAACCGCTACTCGATCCACGAATTCCCCTCGCGCCGCGTCCGCTCCGAGGAGGAGACCATGGTGCTCGACCAAACCGGCGAACGGGCGGTGGTCTACGAACTCCAAGGAAGCCTCTTCTTCGGCACCACCTATCAGTTCTACTCCACCCTGGAACCGGATCTGAAGAAGGCCGATTATCTGATCCTGGACCTCCGGCGCGTCACCTCCATGGATGTCACCGCAGCCCATACCCTGCACGTCATCCAGGAGAGCCTGCGCGAACGCAATGCCACCCTGATCTTCAGCGATGTGCGTTCCGCCCTGCCCAACGGCAAGAACCTGCGCGAATTCCTCGACCAGACCGGCATCACCACCGATCCGAACGCGCTGATCTTCTCCGGCGTCGAATCGGCCATCGAATGGGTCGAGAATGCCATTCTGGCCACCGACGGCCATAGCGGCAATGGCGATCAATCCCCTCTGTCCCTTGGCGAGATCGAAGTCTTCAAGAGTCACGCCGACGATACCCTCGAAGATCTGCGCGCCTGCATCACCGAACGCACGGTCAAGGCCGGGGGGCTGATCTACAAGTTCGGACAGGCGGGCAACGAGATCTATTTCGTGCGCAAGGGGTGCGTGAACGTGCAGTCCTATCTGAGCGACAACCGGTTGCATCACCTCTCCACGATCGGACGGGGCGATTTCTTCGGCGGTTTGTCGTTCCTGGATGGCAAGCCGCGCGGCAACGAGGCCTTGGTGGTCGAAGACGTGGAACTTTACGTGTTGTCACGGGAGAATTTCATGATGCTGGCCGAGCGGCACAAGCGGTTGGCGATCAACATTCTCACCGCGCTCACCCGCACCCTGACCGTGCGGCTGCGCAACGCGGACAACAAATTGCGCATGCTCTACGACTGATCTCCGGTCCCGAGGGTCATGGGACCCGCCCCGGCGGCGGCTGCCGCCGCCGGGGCGGGTTTCGGGATGTGAGACAAGCCTGGAAACGTGTGCGAGGGCGCGCGCCTTTTTGCACGGTATCGGGCCTGAATGATACTTTTTGTCATAAACAATCAACCGTTAACATCAAATCACCCCCACAATCATCACAAACCAAGGAGACATCACCATGGGCGGATCCAGCACCACTTTTTCCAAACTCACCAACCGCGTCTTTCCCCGCATGCCGAACTTCTACGGCCTGATTTTAGAGCAGTGCGAACTGGCCAACCAGACCGCAGCCCTGCTGGAGGATTATGTACAAACCGGCAACAAATCCCGTGCCGACATGATCCTGAAACTCGAACAGGATGCCGATGCCCTGCGCCGTCGCAACCTGGATGTCTTGAAGAACGCCTTTGCCACCCCGATGGATCGCGAGGACATCTACCGCGCCTACATGACCGTGGACTGCGTGATCAGCCATGCCCACAACATCGTCTCCGAGATGGATACGCTGGGCATCAAGACCGATCCGTTCATCACCGAAATGATCGCCACCCTGCGCAACTCGGTTGAGACCCTGAGTGCCGGCTACAAGAAGCTCGCCACCGCCCCGGCAGACTCCGACAAAGATGCCGAGTTGATCAGAAAGGCCAAGAAGAAGATCGAGAAAAGCTTCCGCGCCGCCCTCGCCAAACTCTTCGAGGGGGACAAATACGTGCAGATGATGAAAGAGAAGCAGGATGGCGCCGAGGCCATGGCCATGATGTATGTGATGGACATCTTCAAGCGTCGCGAGGTCTATCGTCACATTTTCGATGCGGCCATCGACATGGGAGATGCGGGCGAGGTGCTGCATGACATCGTGGTCCAGGTCGCCTGACATTTCACGGCGAGACCTGAGCCTCGTGCCGCGCCAGGGCTTTGAGGCCCGGCCAGGCTGACCATTCTAAGTATCGAAGCGCATCCAACCAGGGAACCAACCCGGAGTCACATGGACACCAGTCTCATTCACAATCTGATGTGGACGACCATCATCGTGGTCCTCATCTTCGACTACACCAACGGCTTTCACGATGCCTCCAACATCGTCGGCAGCATCATCGCATCGCGTGCCATGACACCGATCCAGTCGGTGATCGTGGTGGCGGTCTTCGAGATGCTCGGGCCCTTTCTGGCCGGCACCGCCGTGGCCAACACCATCGGCAAATTCATCACCCTGAACGATCTGCCTCCCAACATCTCGATCGTCGTGCTGCTGTGGGGACTGTTCGGGGCGATCTTCTGGAACCTTCTGACCTGGTGGGTGGGGTTGCCCTCCTCCTCCTCCCATGCTTTGGTGGGCGGTCTGGCCGGCGCGGTGATCGTGGCTGCCGGAACCGATCATGTGCTCTGGGGTTTCACGGAACTGGCCGAGCATGGCAAGTTCACCGGGGTCACCAAGGTGTTTCTGTCGTTGATCCTCTCTCCGATCCTCGGGTTCGTGATTGGATATATCTTCAACAACATCATTGGTTTCATCCTGATCCCGTTCACCCCAAGGGCCAACACCTGGCTCAAGCGCTTCCAGTATGTCAGCGCGGCCAGTCTGGCCTTCTCCCACGGCTCCAACGACGCCCAGAAGAGCATGGGCATTATCACCCTCTGCCTGGTTCTGGGCGGTTCCCTGCCCACATTCGAGGTGCCCAACTGGGTGATTCTCGCCTGCGCCCTCTGCATCACCATGGGCATCATGTCCGGCGGCTGGCGCATCGTGCGCACCATCGGCTTCGGCATCTACAAGGTGCGTCCGCAACACGCCTTCGCCGCGCAACTCACCGCCGGCTCGCTGATCTTCGGCGCCGCCCTGTGGGGCGCGCCGGTCTCCACCACCCACATCGCCAGCTCCGCGATCATGGGCGTGGGCACCTCGGAAAAACCCAAGGCAGTCCGTTGGGCCAAGGCCTCCGAGATCGTCAGCACCTGGGTGATCACCATTCCGGGCTCCGGCGCGGTTTCGGCCCTCACCTACTGGATCTTCGCCACCATCGCCTATTGATCCGGACCGTCGTTCGACAAAGTGGGCGGAGGCGCCGGCGCGCGCCCCGCCCACCCCGCACCAACCCATGGAAGATATTGACATTCGATAGGCCAGGCCCTACTCTTGTCTCTCGCCGGCGATGCCGCCACGATATCCCAGTCTCCAGCTCCGACCCATACCGTTTTCCGATCGCCGGGCCATCCCGATCCAAAGCCCGATCCGCCCCCCGAATCATCACGCCAGTCAAATGGACCGCGCACCGCGTGTCATGTCAACCATGAATCTCTTCAAACGGATCACCCATCATCGGATTGTGTTCGGAATCGCCGTTCTCGGCACCGCGCTCTCCCTTCTGGCCTTCGACACCCTTCGAACGCAACTCGACCACCACTCGCGACTGGAGTTCCAATGGCTCTCCCACGACCGGGCCCAGGCCGTGCAGCGCGGACTGGAGGAGGCGATTCAGGCCGTGGAACTTCTGGGCAAGCTGATGAAGGTCCACGAACACGCACCCACTGAATTTCCCGGACTGGTCAAACCCTTCTCCGAACAACAACGGGCGCTGCACGATCTGGTCTGGATCCTCCCCCAAGACCACCAGATCCCCATGCCCCGCGACCACTGCGGCACTTCGCCGTTTCCCACCGGACACGACTTCCGTGCCGACGAACGGATCCGTTCCCTCATGGTCAGCGCGGTCGAACGGCGCCGCACGGTGGCGACCACCATCGATCACGCCTTTCCGGATCACGACAACGAGATCGGCGGGGCCCTGCTGGTTCTGGTGCCCATCGCAGGCGGCGATCCGTCCGCATCGAACCAACAACTCGGGGATCTCCATTTTCTGCTGGGCGTTTTCGATCTGGAGTTCATCGTCCAACACGCGATTCGTCTGCTGGAGCCGCGTGGGGTGCAGATCCTGATCCTGGAGACCGACGACCAGGGACGGAAACGTTTCATCGAGTCCTATTTCAGCCGTCTGGATACCAGACCGCATGATCCGGTGGGCGATTACAACTGGCAGGCATGGCTGACCCGTCAACCGCATCTGCTCAAGCAGGAGATCGTGGTCGCGGACCGACGCTGGACCATCATCACCACCCCGGCCAGCCGCCTGTTGAGCGGCGAGGAGTTCCCGCGAACGCCCTGGTTGATGCTGGCCGTCGGTCTGATCATCACCACGATCCTGGTGGTCTTTCTGCTCCATGTCGAAAGCAATCTGGAGGAGAAAAACCGGCTGAACCTGGAACTCAGACAATCGATCCAGAAGCTCAAGATTCTGTTCAATCAATCCCCGGACACCATCATGAGCGTGGACCGGCACGGCACGGTGCTGCTCTCGAACCAACCCGATCTGCGCCACATGGAGGAACTGTTCTCCCCGGAACAAACCGAACCGCGCGACTGGCATGCCCAGGCGCTGCGCAAGGTCCACGCCACCGGAGAGATGGATCACTTTCAGTATCCCTGTTCCGACACCCAGTGGCGGGAGGTCCGTTTCGTGCCGATCCGCGTGGATGGGGTAATCGCGGAGGTGATGATTCTAAGCTCCGACATCACCGAAAAGCATGCCCAGGAGGAGCAAGCCCTGCGCCACGCCCGTCTGGCCTCGCTGGGCATTCTCGCCGCCGGCATGGCCCACGAGATCAACAATCCCAACAACACCATCCAGTTCAACATCGCCACCCTGATCCGCGCCTGGCCGGACATGGCGGCGGTGTTGCGTCAATATCGTCTCGAACACGGCGATTTCGCCGTGGGAGGCGTGCCGGTCGATCAGGCAAGCGAGATGCTGCCGCGACTCATGGAGAGCATCCTGGGCAATGCCAAACGGATCACCGGCATCGTCCAAAACTTGAAACACATGGCCAAGCCCATTCCCGAGGGCCGGCTGTTCAAGGTGGAACTCCACAAGGTGATCCGCAACGTGCTGTCGATCATGCAACACCCCATCCGCAAGCACACCGACCACTTCAGCGTCGAACTTCCGGATGATCTTCCTGATCTACAGGGAAATCCACTGAAGCTGGAGCAGGTGTTCATCAATCTGGTTCTCAACGCCCTTGAGTCCCTTCCCAACCGGTCGGCACGGGTCACACTTGACGGCCAGGTGTCCGAGGACCGACAATGGATCACCATTCGGGTGACGGATGAGGGAAGCGGCATGACGGAAGAGACGCTCGCGAACATGTTCACGCCGTTTTTCACCACCAAGGGGGAACAGGGAGGACTCGGCATGGGGCTGGCCATCGTCTGGGAGATCGTGCAACGCCACAAGGGGACGATCGAAACAACCTCCCGGCCTGGCCAGGGCACCACCATTCAGGTGACGCTGCCGGTCAACCACGCACGGCTGGGATCATGATGAATCCACTCCAGACGCAAACCACACAACCGCCGCTGGTGCTGTTCGTGGACGACGAGGCCGACGAACTGCTCGCGACGCGCTATCTGCTCGAGGCCCACGGCATCGCGCCGGTGGCCACGCTCGAAGATCCGCGGGAGGCCCTGGCATTCGTCGCCGCCACCCCTCCGGCCATGATCATCATCGATCTGATCATGCCCCACCTGCCGGGTCAGCAACTGCTCACCCGTCTGGTGCGCGAGCACCCGTCGGTGCCGGTGGTGGTGATGACCGCCTCCCAGGATGTCGAAACCGCCATCGTCTGCATGAAGGAAGGGGCCTTCGACTACCTGATCAAGCCGGTCGAGGAGAGCCGGCTGGTCTCCTCGGTGCGCCACGCCCTGGAGGTGTGCGCCCTGCGGCGTCACATCGGCGTGCTGCGTCACACCCTGCTCAACCAGAAACTCAAACATCCCGAGGCGTTCGCCGGAATTCTCACCCGGCATGGCAAGATGATCTCGGTGTTCCAATACATCGAGGCGATCGCCGAGTCGCCGGAGCCGGCCCTGATCACCGGGGAGACCGGCGTGGGCAAGGAGATGATCGCCGAGGCGATCCACCGCCTGAGCCGACGCGCCGGACGTCTGGTGACCGTGAACGTGGCGGGGCTGGACGACACCCTTTTTTCCGATACCCTGTTCGGTCACATGAAAGGGGCCTTCTCGGGGGCGGAGAAGGATCGCGAGGGGTTGATCACCCAGTCCGCGGAGGGGACGCTGTTTCTCGACGAAATCGGCGACCTGACCCCGGCCTCGCAGGTGAAGCTGCTGAGATTGTTGCAGGATGGCACCTACTATCCCCTGGGTTCGGACATTCCCAAATTGAGCCGCGCGCGCATCGTGGCAGCCACGAACCGCAACCTGCAACAACTGATGACCAAGGGGAGTTTCCGGCAGGATCTCTTCTTCCGACTTTCGAGCCACCCCCTCGAAATTCCGCCACTGCGCAAGCGCGCCGATGATCTGCCGTTGTTGATCGATTTCTTTCTCCAGGAGGCCAGCGCGGCCATGGACAAACCGGGGCTGCGCGTGCCGGAGGAGTTGTACACGCTGTTGTCGGTCTATCATTTCCCTGGAAACGTTCGCGAGTTGCGCGCCTTGATCTTCAATGCCGTGGCCAAGCATCGGTTTGGCGCGATCCTCTCCATGGAGAGTTTCAAGGAGGTGATCCTGGCCACGCAACGCACGCCGCGCGAGAACCTGGACGAGGGGGATGGCGAGGGCGAGAGCTGCCTGGAGATACCGGGCAGGTTCCCGACATTGAAGGACGCGGAGGATTTTCTGATTCAGGAGGCCATGCGTCGGGGCGGGAACAATCAGGGCATCGCGGCCACGCTGCTCGGCATCAGTCGCCAAACCCTCAACTACCGCCTCTCCACCCGCCGCCGCGAGTCATGACGCAACGCTCCACCGCCACACGTCATGACGCAACGCCGCCGGAGTCGGGAGTCGGGATCGACCACGCATCCCTCCTTCAACCGTCCGGGCAGATCCTCCACACCATTCCCGCGCGGGTCAGTTCGGCGCACAGAGCCTCGAAAGCACGTTCCACGCTGACGCCACGTCCCCGTGCCGACAGCAGGATGTGCGCATCCGACCCCAATCTGGGGAGGCTGGCAAGGCGTACGTGCGGAAAACGCTCCACCACGCGCCGCATGGGCAACACAACCAGACTTTCGGCCACCCCCTCGATCCGCAGACAGCGCAGGATCTCTGACGGACGGCAGGGCGGAAAATGGTGTTCGAGCACCCATTCGAGCATCGGCCACGCCAGTTCCGGAAAACCCGGCAGCGCGAAGTGACCCCGAAAATGAAAGCCCGGAATCCGATTGACCGGATTCGGCACCATGGTACTGCCTTGAGGCCAATCGGCCATCAGAACCCGGATCGGCCAGGCTTGCGCACCAAAGCGGGATTCGATCTCCCGCACCGCATCGGGATGGCGATCCAACGCCACACCTGCGGCCCGCGCCAGAGACTGACGGGTACGATCGTCCGGTGTGCTGCCGATGCCGCCGAAACAGAGAACCGGTCTTCCCTCGGCCAGGGTCTGGGTGAACTGCCCGATCAACGCTTCCGCGTCATCGCCGACGAACCGCGCCCAGGCCAGGGTCAAACCGCGCTCCCGCAAACGACCAATGACGTGAGGCAGATGCGCATCCGCACGCCGACCAGAAAGAATCTCGTCCCCGATCACCATCAGGCCCGGACAATACGCCGTCTCCTCGTCCATCCCTCCCATCTCCCCTGTTCGGAAGATCCGCATTCTCCGGACCACCTCGCCGCCAATCCACGCCAACGGCCTCCTGCCCAGCCTCCCTTCATCCCGAATTCTTCAATCCCCATGTCACGCCTTCTCATGATCGGGCCTGCGCCGGAGGCTCCCCGATGGCGTTCTCCTCCACCTGGATCGCACTCCCTGGCCTGTAACCCGGCACCAATTCACACAACAGGCGCTTGAGCGACGCCTCGTCCCGAGTCTCCAGCACCTTTTCCAGTCTCTCCAGTCTGGACAACAACTCGGACCAGGCCGGAAAGGGTTCGTGGGCTTTCATGATCCGCGGATGTTCGGTTCCCTGGGGATCATCGCCGATCAGAAGCTCTTCGTAGAGCTTTTCACCGGGTCTGAGACCGGTGATGCGAATCTCGATATCCCCATTCGGATTGGATGCATCCCGAACGGAAAGGCCGCTCAATTGGATCATGCGGCGCGCCAAATGCATGATCTTGACAGGTTCCCCCATATCCAGCACAAACACGTCCCCACCCGTGGCCATCGCCCCGGCCTGCATCACCAGTTGCGCCGCTTCCGGGATCGTCATGAAATACCGGATCATTTCGGGATGGGTCAAGGTCAGGGGACCGCCCGTGCGGATCTGCTGGAGAAAGCTGGGAACCACCGAGCCGGAGGATCCGAGAACATTGCCGAAACGCACGATCGAATAACAGGTGGAAGAGCCGTTGGCCGCCAGTCCCTGCAACACCATCTCCGCCAGTCGTTTGCTGGCCCCCATGACGTTGGTGGGCCGTACCGCCTTGTCGGTGCTGATCAGAACAAAAGCGCTCACCCCATATTCCGCAGCGGCACGCGCCACCGCGAGCGTTCCCCAGAGATTGTTTCGGATCCCCTCGGCGGGATTGGCCTCCACGAGGGGGACATGCTTGTAGGCCGCCGCATGATACACCGTGACCGGACGCCAATCGGCCAGAATCTCCCGCATGCGGCGCTCATCCCGTACCGAGGCGAGCAGAGGCACCAAACGCACCGTCCCTCTGACCTGTCTGGCCAGCAACTCCTGATGGATCTCATACAGGGCGAATTCGTTGAGTTCCACCAGCAGCAGCACGGCTGGAGCCGCCGAGAGAATCTGACGACACAACTCCCGTCCGATCGAGCCTCCCGCGCCGGTCACGAGAACCGTTCTCCCGGCGATGCTGCGGCCCAACAACTCCAGATCAGGAGCCATGGGTTCCCGATCCAGAAGATCTTCGATCGCCAGATCCCGCAAATCGGCAACGCCGATCGGTCCGTGCGCCCATTCGGTCACATCCGGCAGGGTACGCACCGCCACCGCAATCTCGGCAAGCCGATTCAGGATCGCGTGACGCCGGCTGCGGGAGAGTGTCGGCAGCGCCAACAGAATGGTGCGAATCCGCTTCGTGTGGATCAACTCCGGAAGGGTGGCCGGATCGAACACCGGCAGGCCGCTCAGGATCTGACCTTGCAGTTGCGTGTCGTCATCCAGAAAACCCATCACATGCATTTTCCGGCTGTTGGCGATGGCCTCCGCCAACTGACAGCCCGCGCTTCCGGCACCGTAAATCAAGACGTTGGGCTGATCGTATAATTTAAGTTTTTGTTGATACCCTCCGCTCAGCCAATAATGGGCCACGCCCCTGGTCAAACCAAGGGTCAGAAGCAGCAGAATAGGCTGAATGATACCAATGGTGCGCGGAATCCCAGGAATGCCGACAACCATGACCACCGAAACAAAGAGTACGGCATAATAGATGTTGGCGCGGAAGATGATCTTGAGTGACAGAACGCTCGAATACCGGAAAATCATTCTGTAAAGCCCTTCCGAGATGAAGATCGGCAGGGCCAGGGCGATGGAGATCAGGACCGCCCATTCCGGTTTCCACGGACCACCGGAAAAGAGCGTGACCGTCTCTCCGAGGCGCAGATAGAACGCCAGCCAAACGGTCAGCACGCACAGACCCGAATCCACGGTCAGCACGATCAACCGTTTCGCGGTGCGGGGCATGTCGAGAATCAACGAAGAGAGGGCCATGAAGGTTCCATCAATGTGCGATTCCCTCGCGTTGCAGCACTCTGGCCACGGTCAGCCACAGGATCCAGAGATCGAAGAAAAACGAGCGCCGGTGCAGATATTCCACGTCCAGTTTCACCTTGTCCGGGATGGATCGTTCATCCCGGCCATTCACCTGGGCCCAACCGGTCAGGCCAGGCACCAGACGATGCACCCCCGCCCCGGTGCGCAAGGCGATGAGGTCCTGTTGATTGTGCAGCGCCGGTCGCGGCCCCACGAAGCTCATATCGCCGCGCAGGATGCTCCAGAGTTGCGGCAGTTCATCCAGGCTGCTTTTGCGTAGCCAGGAGCCTATCGGGGTGAGCCAGATCTTCGGATCGGTGAGCAGGTGGGTTGCCACATCCGGGGTATCCACCCGCATGGTACGGAACTTCGGCATGAGAAATTCCCGATTGTCCCGACCCATCCGGCGGCTCACATGCAAGATCGGGCCCGACGAGGTGAAACGCACCGCCAGGGCTGTCAGCACCATCGGCACCAGAAGCAACAGACCGGCCAAAAGAGCCATCAGGATATCGAAAGCGCGTTTCAAGAGGCACTCCGTTGACGATACCAGTTCACGGTGGCGGTCAGCCCCTCCTGCAAGGCGTGGGATGGACGCCACTCCAGTTCGCGTCGAATGGCCGCATCGTCCACGACGAGCGACCCCAACAATCGGTTTGCCGCCTCTTCGCGGGCGAGCAACCCGCCCAACCACGCGATCCAGCCCGGGGGAACGGGCAGCAGGCGGGCCGGACGCCGGAGCGCACGGGCCAGCGAACGGATCAGCTCCGGGGTCGAAACCGGCTCGCCGTCGCTGACCAGATAGCACTTCCCTGCCGCCGCCGGATGACGCGATGCCAGCATGATGGCCTCGGCGAGGTTGCCAGAATACACCAGGCTGCGTCGATTGTGTACCGCGCCAAAGGGCAACGGCACACCCCGATCCACGGCCTGCATCAGCCGCAGGAAATTGGCCTTGACACCTGCTCCGTAAACCAGAGGCGGGCGCATCACCACCACCTCGAGGCCGCTCTCGTCAGCCAGCCTGGTCAGGGCCTGCTCCGCCAGCCATTTCGACACGGCATACCCTCCTTGCGGGGCCGGGGGATCGGACTCGTTCCAACCCGGATGGTCCGGTCTGTTCGGGGTCTCTTCGCCATGGACCTTGATGGTGCTCAAGAACACGAACCGTTTCACCCCTGCTTCGACCGCCTGTCGAGCCAAACGAAGCGTCCCGAGCGTATTGGCCGCATGGCAGGCGTCCCATGCCGCGCGCGACGCATCGTCCGCCTGATGGACTCGGGCCGCCAGATGAATCACCGTTTCCGCCCCCTTCAGGGCGTCGCGCCAGTCGGTGTCGGGACCGAGATCTCCCACGACCACGGTTTCCAGACCATCCGGAATGGCCTCGCGCCGTCGATGCACCACGCCGCGCACCCGCGCGCCGTCGGCCAGGAACCGCCGACAGAGGGCGTTGCCCATGAAACCATTGGCGCCCGTCACAAGAGTGGTCAATGTCTTACCTCCTTGGCCACGGAATCGAACACGCACGCACGGCAGCTCGAAGTCAACCCATCGGATCCGGAAGAGTCCGACCCGACACGCCTCCAGGGAAACGCACCTGGCATGCTCCGACCCGCACACGCCTTTGGTCCGACCCGCACGCCTCCAGGGAAACGATGTCGAATCCAACCCAAGAACCCCCTCGACCATCCGGTCGAGAAACCGTTTCGCGGAATTCTATCGCTTCTTGGAAGTGTGCGCGAATCAATTCAGACGTATCGCACCGCATTCCCACGAGCCTCGGCGGTATCAAGGCCCAGATTCGCACGGAAGCAGGACTTCCCCAGAAGAAGAAGGTGGCGTAAGATGAATGGGGGGGATTGACCGAATGGCCACGCGGAACCGGACCGCCCCCATGCCGAATCCGGGGCATGGACGGCAATCGTTGCGCCTGAACGCATACCGCGACCCCTATCGGCCCTCTCGCTCTTGCAAAAGAGAAACAAAAACGACTTGGGACTTGCAGGAGTTCCACGACAAACAGAACGCGTCATTCGCGTGCATCATCGTTAACCAAAGGTAGAAACGATGCCCCCTTTCCCTGGCATGAGCAAGCGCCTTTTGCTGTTTTCCACGCTTGCAATCACCCTGCTCGGCCTGACAGTCCTCATCGGTTGGCATCTGCGCCTGTTGCCCCTCATCAGCATGGGCCCGGAGTTCGTGGCCGTGCAATACAACTCCGGCCTGGCCTTCCTGGCAAGCGGCATCGCGCTCCTGGCCCTCTTTCGCGATCGCCACGCCTTCGCCGCGATCGCCACCCTGCCCGTACTGCTCCTCGGCGGTCTCTCCCTGATCCAATACCTCCTGCACCTTGACCTCGGCATCGACCGACTTTTCCTGGATCCCTCCTTCCACACCCTGCACACCTCCCATCCTGGCCGCATGGCGCCCAACAGCGCCCTCGCGTTCACCCTCGCGGGCCTGGCCATGCTCCTGCAAGCCCTGCGGAATCCATTCCGGGGCGTGCTGGTGTGGATCCTCGGTCTGCTGGTCCTGATCATGGGCGTGGCCGCATTCGTCGGCTATCCCCTGGATCTGGACAGCGTTTACGGCTGGTTCCAACTCACCCGCATGGCCCCGCAAACCGCCCTTGCCCTTTCGTTGCTGGGGGCCATCCTCCTGGCCATCTCCAGGCATGATTTCATCCAACAACTGCGCAATCCCCACCTCGCCCATTGGGTGGCCCTGCTGCAACCCCTGCTCGGATTGGGCTGTCTGCTCGCCTTCATGCTCCTGCATCAGCACGATCGGGTGGTCAAACAAGAGCAGGACCGTCTCCTCACCCAGGTTCGCGTCATCGACAGCAATCTGCTGCGTCAACTGGAAGCGGCCTACCAGGTCATGCGCACGGTCCGCGACTCGCTGACCACCCTGCGCGCGCAACCCCAATGGACCGAAGAGCTGTCTCGTCAGTTCGGCGTGTTGTGCGATGCCATGCCCGGCGTGCGCACCCTTTTCCTGCAGGATGTGCATGGGGTGATCCGTGCCACCAACCGCGCCGAACTCATCGGTGGCGATTACAGCCGACGCGCCTATTTCCACACCGCCCGCCAAAGCAACGATCCCACCATACTCCACCTCTCCCAACCCTTCATCACCCGCATGAATGACTGGGCCATGGTGCTCTCCCTGCCGGTGACGGAACCGGATGGCCGTTTCTCCGGCGTGATGAACGCGGCCCTGGATCCGGACTATTTCCGCACGATGCTCAGTTCGGTGATCTATGCGCCGGACATGTTGAGCAGCGTTGTGCATGGGGACGGCATTCATTATCTCACCGAGCCGTCGCGTCCTGAACTGGTCGGCAAGGATCTGCGTCTGCCTGGCACCTTTTTCAGCCGCCATGTCGAGAGCGGTCAGATCGAAACCCTCCAAAGCGGTTACTCCCCCTCCGTGAACGAGGAGCGCATGGTGGCTTTCCGCACCGTGCAGTCGGCCAGCCTGCCCCTGGACAAACCGCCGGTGGTGATCACCAGTCGCCTCCTGTCCGATATCCTGACCATCTGGCGCGAGGACGCCATCTTCCAGGTCAGCCTGTTCGGTGTGATCGTCACACTCTCCGTTCTTGGACTGCTCCTGCATCAACGCCGTCAGAACATCCACGAACGGCTCATCGAAGAACGCAACCTGGCGCTGCGGGAGAGCGAGGTGCGTTACCGCCTGATCTCCGAAAACCTGGTGGACATCATCAGCGTGCATGCTCCGGATTCGACATGGACCTATGTTTCCCCCTCCGTCACCAGCATGCTGGGTTTCCGTCCGGAAGATCTGCTGGGGCGCAAACCACCCGAGTTCATCCATCCCGAGGATATCACCCGCCTGTTCGACCCCTCCTACCGCAAGGTGGCCGAGGATCGAAAGGAAGATGAACTGATCTACCGCGTCCGCACCCGGGAGGGGGGATACGTCTGGCTGGAAACCCTGGTCAAGCCACTTCTGAACGAACAGGGCGCGGTGCAATGCATTCACAGCGTCTCCCGCAACGTGACCATGCGCGTGGAGGCCGAACAGGCGCTGCGGGTGGAGCGGGATTTCATTTTGCGCCTCGTCAACGCCTTGCCCGGCGTCTTCTATCTGATCACCCCCCAGGGACGCTTCCGCATGTGGAACAAGGTGTTCGAAGAGGTGGTCGGATTGAATGACGTGGAGATGGGCGCGGCGTTGGCGCTGGATTTTTTCCAGGGAACGGACCGGGAGTTGATCGCCGAGCGCATGGCGATGGTCTTTTCGAACGGCTCGGCCAATGCCGAGGCGGCCATCCTGCACAAAAACGGCAGCAGCCGACCCTTTTATTTCGTGGGGCATCGGGTGGAGTTCGAAGGTGAGCCTCTGCTGCTGGGGATGGGATTGGACATCTCGGAACGCAAGAGGCTGGAGATCGATCTGGTGTTGGCCAAGGATCAGGCGGAGATGGCCGCACGGGCCAAAAGCGATTTCCTGGCCAACATGAGCCATGAAATCCGCACCCCCATGAATGTGGTGCTGGGCCTGGCCGAAACGCTGCTCGAAACCGATCTGACCCCCAATCAGCGCCACTTCGCCAAAACCATGCATCAATCCGGCAAGGCGCTGTTGAACGTCATCAACGACGTACTCGACTTTTCGCGCATCGAGGCGGGTCGGCTGTCGCTGGCCGAAGAGCCCTTCGACCCCGCATCGGTGGTGATCGAAACCGTACGACTGATGCAGATCGTCGCCGAGGAGAAAGGGCTCGAACTGCACGCGGAGTTGAACGCGGATCTGCCGGCGGCCATCCTGGGCGACGATGGTCGGGTGCGACAGATTCTGCTCAATCTGTTGGGCAATGCCATCAAGTTCACCCACAAGGGAGGGATCTCCCTCCGGCTTGGCTGGGATGACCCGGCGCGGAGCCGGTTGCGTTTCGAGGTGCGCGATACCGGCATCGGCATCGCCAGCGAGCAGGCCGGGATCATCTTCGATCAGTTCACCCAGGCGGACGCCGGGATCAGTCGCCGTTACGGCGGCACGGGTCTGGGTCTGGCGATCTGCAAACGTCTGGTGGAACTGATGGGAGGGCGGATCTGGGTCGAAAGCCGTCTGGACGAAGGGAGCCTGTTCGCCTTCTCCCTGCCGGCGCGCTTCGCGACGATCGCGCCGATCGAAACATCGATTCAGACGGTCATGCCGCATGCCACCGGGCGGGGATTGCGGATTCTGCTGGCCGAGGATGTGGAGGAGAACCGAATCTTGATCGCCACCTACCTCATGAAGACCCCCCATGAACTGGAGATGGTCTACGACGGGGTGGAGGCGGTGCGGCGCATCAAGGAGCAGAGTTTCGATCTCGTTCTGATGGACATCCAGATGCCCAACCTGGATGGCTATTCGGCCACGCGGCAGATTCGCGCCTGGGAACAGGAGACGGGGTTGCGCCCGGTGATCATCGTGGCCTTGTCGGCACATGCCATGGAAGAGAACATTCAACGCAGCAAGGATGCGGGTTTGAATCTCTATCTGACCAAGCCGATCGCCAAGAAGCGACTTCTGGAGGTGCTCAACCAGATTGCCAGCGATCTGCCCATGGAACTTGAATGAGGCGTGGGTTCCACCATCCGCATCCGATCTTCACAGGCCATCCCATCACCCGCGACGACCGGATTCGGGATGATGCGCAAGAAAATACGCTTCATACCTCCGGACGACATCGCCAATCTCGAAATGGTCACGAACCCGGATGCGGGCTTGTCTGCCAAGGGCGAGCCTGTCGGAAGTTGACAGACTCAGCAGATCACCCATGGCGGCGGCCAATCCAGCCATATCCCCCGCGGGCACCACACGACCCGTCTGGCCGACAATGAACGCCGAATCGCCGACATCCGTGACCACGCACGGTACGCCGCAAGCCATGGCCTCCCCCAGGACGTTCGGAAACCCTTCCCGATAGGACGATGAAGCCAACAGATCCAGCGACGCCATCAAGCGTGGGATATCCTCACGCTGCCCCAGCCAGTGGATCGCATCGTCAAGACCGGTGGCATGCGTGGCGCCAGCCAACCTCTCCCGAAGAGGCGCGAACCCCCGTCCAACCACCACGAAGCGTACCCGGGGATGCGTACGCCGCAACCGTTCGGCAGCCTCGAAGAAACCGTCATGATTCTTTTCAGGATCATGACGACCCACAATCCCGACCAATGGCGTATCCTCGTCCACACGCAACTCCTGGCGAACGGAGATGCGTGCCGACACGTCCGGAACGAACCGCGCCACATCGAATCCGTTTGGAATCACCGTGATTTTTTTCAAACAATAACCAAGCTTGTCATGAAATTCCCTGGCCGCTTCGGAACAACTGATGATACCAACCGGCACCCCATGCGAAAGCAGTGCATTGACGCGAACGATGAAGCGCGTCGCTCGTTTTTCCTTGCCGAGAACGAAATCGGCGGTCCGAAGTCCCCAGATCACTTGGCGAACTCCGGCGGCACGAGCGGCCAGACCGCCAATCAGATCCGCATGATACATCCAGGTATTGACCAGATCGATCTGGAGCGTTTTCAACCTTCGCGCCAACGTAAAGACCGCGCCCAGATTGAATACGCTTTGGGACAGATCCAGAGATTCGACCGGGATTCCGAGGGCTTGAATGCGCTGCCCGATCTCTTCTGGTTGCGTCAGGGAGAAGACGTGACACTGAAACCGCTGACGATCCATGCGCTCGAGCAACTTGTACAGCATGATCTCGGCACCGCCGACTCCAAGGCCAGTGATGATGATGGCAATTTTCATGAAAAACCCTACCAGTTTGTGGGACTGATCCCCGTCAGGCAGACAATCAGAGGATTTTTCCAAGGCGTGGTGACCGTTGTGACAGGCAACACGCGCCGGATCGGAGGTCGTGATTGGCGTTCATGGCTGAATCATACACGACCGATCACCTTGTGTCCCGTACATTTTTTTGTCGAAGGCTGTTGAAGGGCAAAATTTTACCCAGCAATTCTATTTATTTGCAACATACCGGTCGCTGAATGAAAATCCTTTCGCCCCCGCATCGGTGGGGATCGGAACCGTACGGACGATGCCGATCAAAAAGATTGGTCGCAATTCGCGACAAAATCCCCTTTATTTGACTTGGCACAGACAATAAGACCATGCCCCCATTGTTTCGGTGTTCCGGAGGTTACCACGACGATTCAACTCATTGCAAGATCATTATATGATTTTTTTTTGAAGCCGCTGCGCGACAGATGTAATTGCACGCTCCTGCCCCATCCGTTCGGCTGCCAGGGAAACCCCTTGATCGACGGCGCCGTATCCGCCACCGCCACCCGCACGAGCACGGACGCAATCCGTCAAGACATCGAAACGCTCATCGATCCGTGACAGCCGGTCAGGCCACCATTCAAGCGCACTCGAAAACAGTAGCATCCTGAACGACCTGACAATTTTTTCTTGGCATTCTGTCGTCTATCTGCTAGAGGATTTATGATTTTTGAAATACGCGCACAATGCGTTCCGACGCGCGCATGGGGCGGAAGTCACCTGGAATCGGTAGTGGAGCAGGCCAGAAAGGTCACCCTCTCACAACCCCCTGGAGAATCTCCACGGCGTGCCCGTTCTGGATCGTGGGAGTAGCCTTCATAGTTTCCAATACGTTCGAAATGGACTACACGAACAAAAGGAGGCTTGACTTGATACAGCCCCCTTTTTTTTACTATTGTATATGATTTATGTTTATTATGAACATTGGCTCACGAAGAGCTTTTTTTGGGGGGAATAGTCCGTGAATCCACGGAACAAGCTGTAGAAAAAACTGGTGAAGCCGTCCCTGGCGCCCGCCGGGTCCCTGTTTGTCATGGTCATCGGGGGGGCTTGCCGCAACAGGCGCTCCGGTGGGTGCAATGGTCCAGGGTGTTCTGATCGGCAAAGCGCCACCAGTCGCGCCGCAAACGGTGCGGCAAACCGGGATCGGGCGGGAACCCGATCTCGGTCAACACCTTCTCGAGGGCTTCGAGCCGCACCTGCGTTAAATCATAGGTCACGCTGACCCGACTGCGACGCCAGTCGGCATCCACCCGCCGCACCCCTTGCAGGGCGGTCAGACCCTCGGTGATGATCTCGGCGCAGGCCGCGCAGACCATCCCCGCGATCTTGAGCGCATGGGTCACCTCGCATGTTCCGAATGGTGCCATGACCACCCCCAACCGTTCCAATCCGCCTGACGTGGGGACCAATCCACCCGTCTCCGATCCGGGGAGCCCCGTCATGGAGCGCCCCGGATCTCACCTTTCAAATCTGGAGCCGAAGCCTGCTCCAGCCTGAACGCGGCTCACTGCGCGCAGGGCGGAACCTGGGCCGGGCCGATCAACGCCTTCTGGCGATCGTCGAGCTTGGCGATCAGATCCTTGTAGCCCTGCAACACCGCCTTCTTGTGCGTGAGCATGCTCTCCATGCCGGCGATGCGGCGCGATTCCATCTCCATGGGATCACGCGGCGGATTGGTGGCCATCTGCTTGCGCATGCTGCTCCGCGCTTCGTTCTGCTCGGTCAGGGCCTTGGTGTAGGCGTTCCAGTTCCCCTCCTGGGCGGCGGTGATCCCCAACTGCTGCTTGAGGGAGGCCAGACGAGCGGTCAGCGACTCCACCGGCTCGCCCCACGGACCGTTCATCTCCATCCCCGGACCGCCACCACCCCAACCCGGTCCACCCCGATGAGGACCACCCCACGGTCCACCGCGCATGCCCGGTCCACCCCACGGTCCACCCATGCCACCCGGCCACATGCCTGGTTGCATCGCCTGCTCGGTCGCGGCGGCAGGCGCAACGGGGGTATTGGCCTTCTCCTCGGCCAGGGCGCTACCGGCATACAACGCCACGGTCACGGCCAACGGCAGAATCTTTTTGATCAATCGCGTGTTCATGGTGGGATTCTCCTTTTATCTGATGAGTACGAAACCTGTCCAACGAATCGGTTCAAACCTTGACGATGATGGCAAGATAGTGCAAAAAACGTTGAAAATAAACTGCTTTATTGTAAATTTTCCGTAAGCCTCGCCCACGCTTCGTCACCCTTTTTCCACAATCTTGGCATTTATCGACAATTCCTGTCACACTTGATTCAAGGTGTCATACTTTTGTTACAGATTGGCACGATGGGGGGAGAACCCCCTCACCCCCCGACCTTGCACCGCCCTTCCGGCGTTCCAAGGTCAACAACACCGGAAGCCAAGGCCATGCCCCAATCCGACCGCATTTTGATCGTCGAGGATGACCGCGAAACCCGCACCCTGACCCGTGAATACCTGGAAGAGAACGGTCTGGAGACGCGCGAGGCGGAAAACGGCCTCGTGATGTGGGAGATCCTCAAAACCTGGACCCCGGATCTCATCCTCATGGACCTGATGCTCCCCGGCGAGGACGGACTGATGCTCTGCAAGCGGTTGAGCGTCGAAGAACCGACCCGCGACATCGCCATCATCATGCTCACCGCGCGCGGCGACGAAATGGATCGCATCCTGGGGCTGGAGATGGGCGCGGATGACTATCTCTCCAAGCCGTTCAGCTCCCGCGAACTGTTGGCGCGCATCCGCAGCGTGCTGCGTCGTTCCCGCGCCACCGGTCGCATCCCGCCACCCCCCGCCGATCGCGACGAAATCCGCTTCGGGGGCTGGACCCTCAAGGTCAAGGCTCGCCATCTGCTCTCTCCGGATGGGGTGATCGTCGATCTGACCAAGGGGGAGATGATCCTGTTGCAGGTCTTTCTCCAGCATCCCAACGAATCCCTGGACCGGGACCGGTTGACCGAACTCTGTCACGCCCGCGAGGCCACGGTGTTCGACCGCGGCATGGACGTTCAGGTGAGCCGGCTGCGCAAACGACTCCGGGATGATCCCAAAAACCCCACCCTCATCAAGACCGTCTGGGGCAAAGGGTACATGCTGACCGCCGAGATCACGCCATGAGACTCAATCCGTTTCCCAACTCCCTCTCCGGACGGATCGTGGCTATTCTGCTGACCGGCGTGTTTCTCGCCCTGGCCTCGGGCGCGGTGCTCCATCTGCACGACCGCAGCCGGGCTCTCTCCTCCTTCGGCGGCATGCGCACCGCCCAGGAGTTCGTGGCCATCGTCCATCTGCTCGACACCCTCCCACCCAGCGAACGCCGCCGCGTGGCCGCCCTCTGGGAAAGCCCTTTGCACTCGGTGCGCTTTCTGCCGCCCCGCCCCCCATCCCAGGAGCTGGAAGAGGGGTCCAACGACCCGCGCGCCGAACATCTGGTCGAACTGTTGCGCCGCTATCTCGGTCCCAAGCGCCCGTTGCGCATCGTGGTGCTCAACCGCTCCGAGGAGGGACAGGCCCGCATCTCCCCCGGCCCCTCCACCTCCGGAAACCCGACCAGCTCCCCACCCGGCATGCCCGCCGGCTCCCAGGCCATCCCGCCGCCCGGCGCCCCCTCCCAGGTTCCTCCCCAGGCCATCCCGCCGCCCGGCGCCCCCTCCCAGGTTCCTCCCCAGGCCATCCCGCCGACCGGCATGCGCCATCCACCCCATTACTGGCGACACATGCGCATGATGCAACCCCTGATGCCGCTTGGGGTCTCGTTCCTGGTGCGCACGCAACTGGTCGGAGGGGATTGGGTGGAGTTCCACAGCCACCTCCCCGGCGAAGTGTTCGAATGGCCGGAGTGGATGGGATGGTCGTTGCTGCTGCTGTTCGTATTGGTGGGGATGTTGTCATTGGCCGCGATGCGACTGGCAACCCGTCCCTTGCTGCTGATGGCCGATGCCGCCCGCGCGCTGGGTCAGGACCTCAACCACGCGCCGCTTCCCCTCACCGGTCCGCGTGAGGTCAGGCATGCCGCTTCGGCCTTCAACGCCATGCAGGAGCGGTTGAAGCGCTATGTCAACGAGCGCACCCATCTGCTGGCCGCGGTCTCCCACGATCTCAAGACCCCGCTCACCCGCATGCGGTTGCGGGTCGAGCGGCTCGAGGAGTCGCCGTTGCGGGAAGATTTATTGCGCAACCTCACCGACATGGAGCGGATGACCAGCTCGGCCTTGGAGTATGCACGCGGCATGGAGGGCATGGAGCCGGTGGCGCGGGTGGACATCACCGCGCTTCTGGAAGGGATAGGCGAGACCTTCGCGGAGCTTGGGCACACGGTGGAGATCCACGCGGAGAATCTTCCGCCGTTTCCGGTCATGCCCAAGAGTTTGAAGCGGTGTCTGGTGAATCTGGTGGACAATGCGGTCCACTATGGTCAAAAGGCGCGCATGCGTGCCGACCTGTTGGGGGATCGGTTGCGCATCTCGATCGCGGACTCCGGACCCGGCATTCCGGAGGCGGATTGGGAACGGGTGTTCGAGCCCTTCACCCGTTTGGAGAACTCCCGCAACCGCGATACCGGGGGCACGGGACTGGGACTGCCGATCGCCCGCAACATCGTGCGCGCGCATGGCGGAAAGCTTACCCTGCGCAACCGTCCGGACGGGGGGTTGGAGGTGATTGTCACCATCCCCAGGGGAGACGCGGCCAAGGGATAGCCAGGAACCGACTGTCGCGGACACCGGGGTCCGGGGTCCGGGCCGGACCCCGGCGATCCCCCCTTGGGCGTCAACTCACACCGCCACCCCATGAGGCCGCAACGCCGCACGCAGAATCTCCAACGCCCCCTCGAAATCAAACCCCTCGATCGCCTCACCGACCTGTCGCCACTGCTCCGGCATGGCCTGCTTGAAAAGCTCCAACCGATCATGCCAGACATCCGAGGCCTCGGAGTTGTCATCCGCCAGGAAACCGGCCAACGCGCCAGCCGCGACCCGCAACGCCTCCAGATCCAAGGCCGGCCTCTCGACCGGGACAACCACCACCGCCTCCACATCCGCCGGCAAGGCCGCCTCCAAAGCCTGAATCAACACCCCCAGATGCGCCTCGACCGAAACCAGCAACTCCAGGATCTCCGCCTCCTTCCCCCCCTCCTTGATGGCCGCCTCCACCCGCGCGGCTCCGGCCTGCACCGGGTCGGCGCCGATGTTCCCGGAGGTGCCCTTCAGGGTATGCGCCTCGCGCTCGGCGGTGGCATGATCCCCGGCGGCGAGCGCGGCGCGAATCCGTGCCGGGGCATCCCTCTGACCGACGAGATACTTGCGCAACATCGACAGGTACAACCCCTTCTTGCCCAACATCCGCTTCAAACCGGTCTCCACATCCAGATCCGGAATCCCGCGCGGGATCCCATCCCCGACATCGAACACCCGCGCGCCCGTTCCCGACGGCGCGCCCCCGGAAATGACGCCAGACGGTTCCGCCACGCCATCCCCGGCTTCCACCACCGCCCCGCCACCCCTCACCGCCGGCACGATCCACCTGGCCAGGGTGACGAACATATCCACCACATCCAGCGGCTTGGCGATGTGATCGTTCATCCCCGCCGCGATCACCTTCTCCCGATCCCCGGCCATGGCGTTGGCGGTCATGGCGATCACCGGCAGCCTGGCCCAGGCCGGATTCTCGCGAATCGCCCGCGTCGCCGTGTAGCCGTCCATCACCGGCATCTGACAATCCATCAACACCCCGTCGAAACGGTCACCCGCCTCCAGACGATCCAAGGCCTCGCGACCATTGTTGGCCACCACCACCTCAAAACCGGCCTCGCCCAAAAGCTCCGTGGCCAGTTCCTGATTCATGTCGTTGTCCTCGACCAGCAACACCCGCGCGCCCCGCAACTTCGCCTTGGCCTCGCCCGCCGGATCCGGTCGTTCGTGACGCCCGTCGCCCTCCCGCGCCACACCACGTCCAAGGGCCTCGCCGATGCTCTCCAACAACACCGAAGGAGTCACCGGCTTGGTGACCACATGACGCAACCCTACCCCCTGACGCTGCGCCTCGTTGAGCGCCTCCTCGCGGCCAAAGGCGGTCACCATGATCATGGCCGGGGTGTGCACGAACGCCTCGTCGCGGATGCGCCGCATACACTCCACCCCATCCATGACCGGCATCTTCCAGTCCATCAGCACCAGATCATACGAAGAACCCGCCCGATCCTTCTCCGAGATGCACGCCAAGGCGTTCTGACCATCGGGCACCACATCGACGTGGAATCCGAGGTGACTGGCCATGTCGGCAAAGATCTCGCGGGCCGCCGCGTTGTCGTCCACCACCAACAGCCGCAGACCGGCCAACTCGTCGGCCCGGAACATGCGTCGCGGCATCGCCTCGCTCTGCAAGCCGAACCGGGCATGGAAATGGAACACCGATCCCTTGCCAAGCTCGCTCTCCACCCAGATGCGGCCATCCATCAGCTCGACCAGGTTCTTGGAGATCGCCAGACCCAGACCGGTGCCACCATACTTGCGGGTGGTCGAGGAGTCGGCCTGACTGAACGACCGGAACATCTTGCCCAACTGCTCCGGGGTCATGCCGATGCCGGAGTCCTTGACCCAGAAATGCAACTCGACACTCTGCCCGATCTCGGCGACCCGCTCCACGCCGATGACGATCTCGCCGCGATCGGTGAACTTGACCGCGTTGTTGCCCAGATTGACCAGAACTTGTCCCAACCGCAACGGATCGCCGATCAGCCCCATCGGCACGTCCGGCCTGGTGTCGAACAGCAGCTCCAATCCCTTGTGCTCGGCCTTGATCCCCACCAGATTGGCCAGGTGGTCCATCACATCCTCGAAGCGGAAGTCGATCCGCTCCATGGTCATCTTGCCGGCCTCGATCTTCGAGAAGTCGAGAATGTCGTTGATGATCCCGAGCAGGTTTTCCGCCGAACGGTGGACCTTTTCGATGTAGTTGCGCTGTTTCTGGTTGAGTTCGGTCTGGAGCGCCAGATGCGACATGCCGATGATGGCATTCATCGGGGTGCGGATTTCATGGCTCATGTTGGCCAGAAAGTCGCTCTTGGCCTTGGTGGCATCCTCGGCGGCGCGACGCGCCTCGGCCATCGCCTGCTCCACCGCCTTGCGTTCGGTAATGTCCCGCCCGATCCCGAGCAGTCCCAACAGACGCCCCTTGCCGTCGTAGAACGGCGCCCGCACCGTGTCGAGCAGCACCCGACGCCCATCCGGATAGGTGACCCACTCCTCCTCGGCATGACGTTTCAGGGACTCCATCATCTCGTGATCGCCCTGGCGGATCTCGTAGGCCTCTTCCGGCGGGAAGATGTCGTAATCGCTGCGCCCGATGATCTCCTCCACCGGCTTGGCGATCCGCTCGGCAAAGGCGAAGTTGCAGCCGAGATAGATCCCTTCCGGATCCTTGTAGGAGATCAGATCCGGAATCGAGTCGATCAGCGCACCCAGAGTGGCCCGTTGCCGCTCGATCTCCTCCCCGGCCCGTTTCTTTTCGGTGATGTCGTCGAGGGTGAACTGCAACAACTCGCGCCCACCGAAATGGAACATCATCAGATGGACCTGGGCATCCCAGATCTCCCCATTCGGACGACGATGGCGCCATTCGAAGGATTGCGGCCCCTGATGCAGGGCCAGCATGTCGATGCGCACCATGGCGGCACGGCTGTCGGAGCCGTCGTACTGGGTCGGCGCGGAGACATCCAGGGGGGTCTTGCCCAACAACTCCTCGCGGCTGGCATACCCGTACATCCGCACCGCCGCCGGGTTGCAGTCGATAAATCCGGCGCCCGCCGGATCGTGGATCACGATCGGGCGCGCCGACTCCTGAAACAGCATCTTGTTGTAGGCTTCGCTGTCGCGCAGCGCCGCCTCGGCGACCTTGCGCTGGGTGATGTCGCGCATCGACGCGCAGACGCAGATCCCGCGTCCGCCCAGGGCCGGCAGCCGGGACAGGGAGATCTCCAGGGGGAAGACCAGGCCATCCTTGCGCAACCCGCGAAGCGCCTCGACCTCCGACTCGCGCGCCCTGGCGTGTCCGGAGGTGATGAAAACCTCCCATTGGGTGATGTTCTCCTCCCGCGACTCCTCGGGAAACAGGGATTCGAAGCGTCTGCCCACCAACTCGCCGTCGGCATGTCCGAACATGGCATGGATGCGTGGATTGGCCAGGATGATCACCCCATCCCGATCCGCCACCAGCATGCCGTCCGGAGCCGATTCGATGATGCCCCGATACCACTCCTCGGTGGCCTGGAGCGCGTTGCGCCGCTCCTCCAGCTCGACCGTTTGCGCGGAGAGTTGGGCCGCCTGAACCTCCATGGTGCTCGCCTGCTGGCGCGTCTCCTCGAGCAACTGACGGGTACGCAGGTTGCGGTCCAGGATCTCGATGCTCATGGCCAGCATCGGCATCAGACCATCGAGCAGCGTCTGTTCCCGGGCGTCGAACATCTTGAAGGATGCCAGCTCCACCACGGCCAGCAACTGATCGTTGCGGATCACCGGCAGCACGATGATCGCCCGGGGTATCGCCTCGCCGACCGAAGAGCCGATGCGCAGGTAGTCGGGGTGGGGACGGGTGATGACGATCGGGGTTTTCTCCAGGGCGCACTGACCGACCAGCCCCTCGCCCAACTCGAAAACGGCATGGAACCCCTTGCGTTCCCGGAAGGCGTAACCGCCGAACAGGCGCAGCCGCTCCCCCTCCAGCAGGTACATCGCCCCTTGCCCCACCTGGAGCAAGGGGGCTACGCCGGCCAGGAAGCGTCGCGCCAGATCGGCGAAGTCCACCGCCTCTTGCAACGCCGTGGAGATGGTGGCCTGATGGACCTTGATCCAGCGTTGCGCCTCCATTTCGATGGCGCCGGACTGCAACACGGCGATGGAGCGGGCCAGATCACCGATCTCGTTGGGGAAATCGGTACTGGGCACCACGATGTCGAGCTGGCCCGCGGCCAACTCCTCCACGCTGTCGCGCAGTTGTTCGATGGGGCGTCGCACCGAACCGCCCATCACGAGGGCCATCAGCACGCCGACGCCGATGCCACCCGCCAGCAGCAAAAACGGCAACTCCCCGCGCAATTGACCCAAATGCCACAGGTAGAACAGAATCGGTCCCACGGTGACGCCCAGAAAGCCCGCAAAACCGATCAACAGCTTCACGCGGAGCTGACGCCTCTCCAGAAACGTGAGGAGCGACTTCATGGGGCGATCTCCGCGTCATCGGGACCATACGGGGGAGGGCGCCCCAGCGCCAGCGCCAGTTCGTTCACCTCGTCGCGCAGGGCGCGCGTCTGCTCCTCGTATCTTTTGGCCAACAGGTTGAATCCGCGATCCGACATGTGCATCAGTTTGCGCTCTGCGTTCCGCAGCTCGCTGATGTCGATGAAGGTGCCGACCATGCCGCCCGACGAACCATCCGGAAGACGGAATCCCGAGGCATAATAGAGGGTGTCGTGGATTTGGCCATCGGCATACGGCATGGCCACCTCGCGCCGCACCGTCGTGCCCGTGGCGATCACCGATTCATCCTCGGCCTGATAGGCGTTGCGATCCGCCTCGGGAAGGTACTCCAGATCCCCCACCCGCTTGCCGATCAGTTGCGCGCGCTTCACCCCGAAGGCATCCTCGTAAGCGCGGTTGAAGCCCATGAAGCGGGTATCCACCCCCTTGTAGAAGAGCGGATAGGGAATGGTGTCGAGGAGTGCCTGCTGAAACACCAGCTGACCGGCCTTGGTGCGTTCGGCCTCGGCGGTGGCGGCCAGAATCTCCTCGGCATCGCGGTTGCGACGCTGGATCTCCAGGTTCAGGGCGAGCATGGCCACCATTTCGTCGCGCATGGCGGCGGACTGCTCCTCGTCCACTCCGAGGGTGGCCAGCTCCACCACGCCCAGCACCACATCCCCCAGACGGATCGGCAGGATGGCCAGGGAGTCGGGGGTGGTTTCGCCCAAACCGGAGCGAATCTTGCCCCAATACCCCGCGGGGGGAGTCAGGATCACCGGACGCCCCTCATGCGCGCATTGACCCAGCAGGCCATCCCCCTCCAGAAGCAGACGCGGCACCTCCCGATCCACCCCGAAAGCGCCTTCCAGCCGCAACGTGTCGCTCCCCGGTCGGTTGCGCACGTAGATCACCCCCCGACACACCCCCAGAAGCGCATGCGCCTCGGACAAAAAGATCCGTGTCAGCTCCTGGATCCCCTTGGCCTGCTGCATGCGCACCGACATCTCGGCCAGACGGGACTTATGCCGCGCGCTGTGCTCCTGGCGGGCCGCATAGATCTGCAGTTTCGACCCGGCCACCCCCTGGGCGTGATGACCGCGCAACACCTTGAAAATCATCCAGAGCATCACCAACGCGCCCAGACCACTGGCGATCATTCTCCCCAGACGCCCCTCGAGGGGCGCGCTGCGTTCCAGGTTCTCCACCAGCACCAGACGCCAATCCCCGGACGGATCGTTCCAGGGTACCTTGGCGCTGGCCACCGCATGCCGGTTCCCCTCGTACTCGATGAAGCCCGGTTCGGGCCGCAGGGGCAACACATCCGGCTGGCGATTCTCGAACAGTGCCCCGAACTGCTTCAAGTCGCGGATCGCCTTGAGACGCTCCGGGGTGGGAGGATGATCCAGCCAGGAGATCCACTCCGGATGGTTGCTGGAAAACACCACCCCCTGCGGCGACAGCAACAGCGTGACATCCGACTGGTTGGACAACAGCTTGTCGATCGACTTGGGATCGGAGCGGGCCACCATGGCGCCGATCTTCTCGGCGGTGACGTTCTGCGTGCCGAAGACCGGCGAAGCGAAATAGATCGCACGCCGTCCGGTGGCCAGGCTGATGGCCGCGTAGACCGACTGCTTGCCCTGCAACGCCATCTTGAAATAGGGCCGGAAACGGACATCGATGCCGGTGGAGGGCTTGTTGGAGTCATCCCAGCAGCTGCGCACCACGCCGTTGGTGCCTACCACGAACACACCCTCGGCCCCGTGGGAACGACCGACGCTCTCGAGCATGCTGACGAAATCGGGATCGTTGAGCCGGCTCTCCAGACGTGCGTCGCGCTTGACTTCCGGATCGACCAGACCCAACATGGCCACCGAGCCCATCAGATTGCCGTTCATGGTCAGGGCCAGCATCTCCACGGCGGTCCGTTCGGCGTGCAGTTCCAACAGCGCGATTCGCTCCCGCTCCTGCATGGCGCGCAGATGTTCGCCCGAACTCCAGGCGATCCCAAGACTCATCAGCAGAATCCAGGACCAGGACCAGCGCGGATGGGTCGCCACCCAGGCGGTGAAGCGATTCATCGCGTCGCCTCCAGGGCGAGGACTCCCCCCATGCGCTCGTTGCGCTCGATGATCTCCATGCACATCGCCACCACGGTCAGAATCCCCTCGAGCAGGGTGATCTCCTCGTCGCGAAACTCCCGAAACGAGCCGATCTCGATCACCCCGAGCAGGGTTCCGGCGTGCATGATCGGCACCAGCATCAACACCCGCGGCGGCGACGCGCCGAGCACCGAACCGATCTTGAGATACCCTTCCGGCGGATTCTCGATGCGAATCATGCGTTGTTCGCTGGCGCACTGGCCCACCAGGCCGCTCCCGAAGGGGATCTCATCCGGCACGGCATCCGCGCCGGAGCGGGCATGGCCTCCGCAGGCCACCAGCACCCGGCGCAACGGATCCACCCGATAGAACCCTCCCACCCCGACATCCAGGAGGGGCGCCACATGGGTGAAAAAGATCCGGGACAGCTCCCAATAACCGGTCGCGCGCTGCAACGCGGCGGTGATGGTGGCAACGTTGGTCTGCACCAGACGACGGGACTCCGAGATCTGCCTGGCCATGCGACTGAAGGCCACCATCACCTCGCCGATTTCGTCCTTGCGCTCCTCGGGCAGGTGCAGGTCGAACTCCCCTTCCGCGACCCGACGCGTGCCGTCGGCCAACATACGCAACGGCTTGACCACCAAACGGTTGCCGACCACGTAGACCATCAGGCTCGACACCACCATGGCCATCAGCATGACCGCCAGCACGGTGAGAAAATCGCGGCTGCCGACCACGCTGGTACGATCGAAAGCGGCCACCGTGAACCATTTGAGCGGGGGGATGTAGGCCACGGCCACCACGCGCGGCACGCCACTCAGGGTCAACTGCAACAATTCGCCCTGGCCGCCACCCTTGACCCGCGTCATCAACGACTTGAGCCGTTCCGCCTCCTGTTCGTTGGCCAACAGCTTCCAGATGGTCGATGTGGCCTGTCCCGAGTTGATGGGGGCATTCTGGGCGATCAACGACGGATCGGCATGCCCCTGGATGGCGCCAGCCTCATCGACGAACATCCCGGTCACCCCCTCCTCGCGACTCTTGACAAAGGATTCGATGAATTTCGTGATGTCGATGCCGGTTCCCACCACCCCGACCGGCTCTTGCCCCTCTTTCATCACCACGTTGATCCACAGCCTGGTGACGTTGAGTTTGTTGTTGTGATCGACGTTGAAATTATACGGGGCCGTATCCACGAGGGTCTTGAAGAACCAGGCATCGTCCTGGTCATCGACGGTGAGGATCTGGGCCGGCTTGATGGGGGATTGGCGCGCGTCCCGAATGGCTTGGGCATCGACGAAAAAGAACTGTCCGGTCGGCTTGGAGGCCACGAACATCTCGCGACTGGTAAAAAGCGACAGAAAACTGCCCAACTCGCGCATGGCCGGGGCGGTTGCCTCCCTGTTGGCGGGATCGCGCACCCAACGCCGCACCACCTCCGAATCGGCCAGCTTGAGCGCCAGCATCAGATCTCCCTGGATGCCGCCGAGGGCCTTCTCCCGGTGCAACATCACGTAGCGTTCCACCGAATAGCGGGTCAGTTCCAGCTGGATGCGCTCCTGCATGGAGCGCACCATGGTGAGCGTGACGCCACCGATCAGGAGCACCCCCCCGACCAGATAGAGCATCATCTTTTCACGCAGGCCGAAATGCATCCCCCACTCCGCGGGCCATCCAAGGCGTTGACAACAGCTTAATCACAGTAACTTGACGGAAACGCCACCAGCCGCAAGGCATCCGATCAGACGTTTTTCGGTCGTGGACAACCGGAGCGAATCACTGGGCCGCCCGCTGTTTCTGATCCAGAAGAAAGGCGCCCAGCGCCTTGTCGGTATGCAGGATGTGGTGGGTCAACCACTCGGAAAGGAACGAAACCAACACATCCTTGGGCACGCGCTGGCCCTGATGGATCTGTTCGCGCACGGCCAGAACCTTGGCGACGAAATCGCGATGCTGGGTGAGATGGGCCTCGGCATCCACGGGACGCAGCCGCTCGTACCCCTGTTCGACGATGAACCGCTCCTCGGTCTTGAAGTGGTAATCGGCGTAGTTGATCAACCCCTGGACAATCTTGGCCAACTCCTCGAGGCTGCTCTGATCGGTGAGTCGGGTGGCCGCTTCGTTGAGCATTTTGATCAGAACCCGGTGTTGATCGTCGATGATCCCCACCCCGGTGGTGAAATCGGGTCTCCAGGCAATCGGTTGTATCAACTCCGCGGACATTGGACCTCCCCTGTTCTTCAATGATTGAAGCGCGCATCCCTTCATGGGACGCTATTGTACTCACTTGCCCTGTCAATACAAGTGATATCCGATTACAAACTGGCTGATGGACGAACCCGTCACCCCATGGTCCTGGCGTTTTCTTGACCGGAACCCCCGGCACGCGGGCCGGAACGCCGCTCACGCACCCGGATCCAGGGGCACCAGAAACTTGAAGGTCGCCCCCTGCCCCAACTCGCTCTCCACCCAGATCCGCCCCCGATGCCGCTCGATGATCCTCTGGCAGATGGTCAATCCCAAACCGGTCCCCAGGGGAACATCCATGGTTTCGTCGCGCGCCTGATCGACCTGATGGAACTTCTCGAACACCTTCTCCAGATCCTCCCGCGGGATGCCGGGTCCATTGTCCACCACCTCGATGCCGACCCCCTCGGGCACCTGACGCAGATGGACCTCGACCGCGCCGACCGACGCCGCGCAAAACTTGACCGCGTTGGAGAGCAGGTTGATCACCACCTGGATGATCTTGTCCCGATCCGCTTTCAGCATCACCGGATAGGGGGGCGCATGAAAGCTCAAGCGCACCGATCGGTTCTCGAAGAGTTGATGGGTGGCGTCGATGGCGTCCTGGGCGATCTCCACCAGATCCACCCGTTCCAGATGCCACTCCATCTTGCCCGATTCGATCTTGGCCAGGTCCAGGATCTGGTTGACCAGACGGGTCAACCGCTCCGCCTCCTTGATGATGATCTCGGTGAAACGCCGACGATCCCCGTGATCCATCTCCTCGTTGTCCCGCAGGATCTCCGAGAAGGCGCGGATCGAGGTCAAGGGGGTGCGCAGTTCGTGGCTGACCGTGGAGATGAACTCGTCCTTGAGACGGTCCAGCTCCTGCAACCGTTCGTTGGCCTCCTGCAACTGCCGGGTGGCCGCCTCCAGCTGACGGGACTTGAGTTCCAGCCGCTGACTGTACTCGATCACCTGGCTGGTCTCATCCAGGATGCGCATCACCCCATGAAGATCCAGCTCCTCGCCGGTCACCACCGAGGAGACCATCACCCGCGCCGAGGCCGAACCGATGGCGCCGGTGAGCCGTTTCTCCGCGAAGGCCACCAGATGGGCCGGCGCCTGGGCATGCTCCTCGAGCTTGAGCAGACGGTGTTGCATGTAATTGGCGAAATCGAGTTCCGCCTGGGCCGGACCGATGAAACGGGAGAGCAGTTTCTTGAGTTCCGCCACCGACACGAAACCGCTCCACAGATACTCGTTGCCGCCGCGCGCCCCCTTTTCGAAGACGTTCACGAAATTCAACGCCTGGATCTGCTCCACGGCGGTCTGGCGGTCGAACAACGAGATCAACACCAGGGTGCCGATGTTGGCCAGAAGGCTCCAGAAGACCGAATGGGTCAGGGGATCGAAGAGGGTCAGGCCAAAGAGAGCCTGGGGTTTGAGCCAGGCGATCCCCCAGGGACCGTGGGTGAGGAAGCTCGCGGCGATCCAGCCCGACTTGGCGAACGAGGCGAACAGCAGGGTGTGGAACCAGACGATGAAGCCGGCCATCAGCCCGCCCATGGCCGCGCGCCGGCTCACCCCCTGCCAGTAGATGCCGATCAGGATGGCCGGGGCGAACTGGGCCACGGCGGCAAAGGAGATGATGCCGATGCTCACCAGGGTGTGGGATTCGCCGATCAGACGGAAGTAGAGATAGCCGAGCAGCATCAGGGCGATGATGATGCCGCGCCGGATGGTGAGGATGATGCCGGAGAGATCCTCGCGAAAGGCGGCGCGAAAACGAAGCAGCAAGGGCAGCACCAGGTCGTTGCTGACCATGGTGGACATGGCGATCACCTCGACGATCACCATGCTGGTGGCCGCCGAAAGCCCTCCCAGGTAGACGAACAACGCCAGCCACACCTGGTTGCCCTGGATCGGCAGGATCAGGACGAAGGTGTCCGGATCCATCCCCCCGCCGGAGAAAAACAGCCGTCCGGCCAGGGCGATGGGAAGCACGAAGAGGTTGAAGGCCAACAAATAAAGCGGAAACAGCCAGGATGCCTGACGGATGTGGACCGGATTGACGTTCTCGACCACCAGCACCTGGAACTGCCGGGGCAGAAACATCACCGCCATCATCGCGATCAGGGTCATCGAGAACCAGGCGGCGAATCCACCGGGCATGGCATCGAAGGTCATCAGACGCTTGAGCGACGGGTCGGCCATGGCCTTGCGGAACAGGTCGCCGAAGCCGTCGAACAAACCGAAGGTGACGAACAGCCCGACGAACAGAAAGGCCCCCAACTTGACGATCGATTCGAAGGCAATGGCGGTCACCATCCCCTCGTGGCGTTCGCTGGCATCGAGATGGCGCGTGCCGAACAGAATCGAGAACAGGGCCAGGATCATGGCCACGTAAAGCGCCGTATCGCCCCACCCAGCCCCGGTGGAACCCCTCATGTCCTGAAAGTCGTCCAGATGATGGACGAGCACATCCAGGCTGACGGTCACGGCCTTGAGCTGCAAGGCGATGTAGGGCAGAACGCCGATCACCACGAACAAGGTCACCATGCCGCCCAGAACCGGACTCTTGCCAAAGCGCGAGGCGATGAAGTCGGCGATGGAGGTGATGTGGTTGGCCTTGGAGATGGCGATGATCTTGGTGAGCAGAAGCCACCAGAGGGCGGCCATGATGGTGGGCCCCAGAAAGATCGGCAAAAAACCGATGCCGGTCTCCGCCGCGCGCCCGACGCTGCCGTAGTAGGTCCAGGAGGTGCAATAGACCGCGATGGAGAGGGTGTAGATGGTGGGGTTGTTGACCAGGGATCGACCGCGCGCCGCCTGGCGGTCGGCGTGGTAGGCCACGGCGAACAACAGCCCCAGATAGGCGATCGACATCAGGGGAACGATCCACTGCCAGGACATCGCTCAGCCCTTGTCGCCGGGCAGTCGCCGCATGATCAAGGCGATCGACACGACGAAACCCAACCAGAAAATGAACAGATAAAACCACAACATCGGCACGCCCAGGACCATCCGTTCCTGGCTGAACAGGGCGATCAACGGATAGTTGATCGCCAGCACCCCAAGCACGGCCAACACCACCAGACGCTCCCTGCGACGTTTCATCATCGGCATGTCAGTAGTTGGCCTCCGCCTGCTGACGACGGATCCGCACCATGCTGTCCGAGGCCTGCATGGCCAGACCCAACGAGGAAACCCCCTTGGCCTTGAGCATCACCAACAATTTCAGAAACACATCCGCCGTGACCATCGCATCGCCCATGGCGGTGTGACGCAGATGGATCTGCACATCCACCCCCAACCGGTCCGCGATGGCATCCAGGGTGTGATCGGTCACCTCGTCGTGCAGGTAGACCGACAACAGCAGGGTATCGAGAACCGGGTTGTCGAACCGCACCTTGCAACTCTCTTCCTTGAGTTGCAGGAAACGCATGTCGAAGGCGGCGTTGTGGGCCACCAGAACCGCATCGCCGACAAAAGCCTTGAACTGCGGCAACACCTCGGTGATGGTCGGCTTGTCCTGCACATCGGCATCGGTGATGCCGTGCACGCGGGTCGATTCGGCGGGGATCGGACGACCGGGATTCACCAGCCGCTCGAACCGCTCGCCGTACAACACCCGGCCATTGACGATGCGCACTCCGGCCATGGAAATGATCTCATCCCCCTTCGAGGGTTGCAAGCCGGTGGTTTCGGTGTCGAACACCACATAGCTCAGATTGGCCAGCGGCATGGCCAGGCGGGTGCCCAGAGAGCTGAAACCGTTCATCAACGAAAAGTCGTAGAACTCCGGACGCTCGGAGATCTCCACCACATGGAACTGCCACTGTCGCGCCGAGGGAGCCACCGGCAGACGCAGCATGGCATGCCCCGGACGGCGGTGCGCCTGACTCCAGATTTCGCAACCGTGCCGCTCCAGGATCTCCTCCAGACGCATCACCGCGCCACCTTCCTCGAGCTTCTCGGCATGCCACGACTCGACGATGCGCGCCGAGATCGCCGAGCCGGGCCAGATCAGATCCAGATAGATCCGATGATTGCCCATCAACGCCTCGATTTCGATCTCCACCGGCCCGGCGTGGAACCGGATCTTGGCGAGCATGCTCTCCAGGGCCAACAGCAGGGCCGGGGCATCGGCCTGGATCCACAACGCCTCGCCCACGGCGCGCACCGACATGCCGTGATGCCGTTCCATGCGTCGGTTCAACGTCTCGATCAGATCCGAGGTCAACACATCGTTCAACACCCAGTGTTCGGCAGCCAGGGTATCGGCCTCGGTGGCGATGGCGTCCAGTCGCACCGAAAGCTCCGCCACCTCGTCATGCATCACCTTGACGAACTTCTCGCGTTCCTGGTGATCCATGTCGTCGTGATCCATAAGGGTCTCGGCGGCGGCGCGCAGGTTGGCCACCGGACCACGAATGTTCTCCAGGGTATGACGGATCAACCGGTCGCTGCGGCGCAGACCGGAAACGCGCCGGGTCGCCTCCTCGAAGGTGATCAGATAGTAGTTCTGGTCCGCCCGTTGGCAGGGGAAGAGGCTCATGGCGCAATCGAGCATCACGTCCTCGTGCAGGGCCGCGCAAAAAAAACGAGCATCCCCCTTGTCCGCGCACCCCTCGGGAGAGGCGTGACAGCGGTTGAGGAACTCCATGGTGGTCTCCAGGGGCATGCGGGCGCACAGCTCGTACAGGGAGCGACCCAACCCCAAGGCATCCTGGCGGGTGCGGAAGAGATTCTGGGCGGCCAGATTGTAAAGCACGATCCCGGCGTCGGCGTTGATGACGATCAGCCCCACGTTCAGGTGCTTGATCACCTTTTCCAGCCGTTCCAACCCCTCGACCTGATTGGCCAACGCCTCGCGCACCTGCCGCCGGGCGGAAAGCAGCGCGGTCCCCACCTGTCGGGCCGCGTCGGGCAACTCCCCCAACAGGTGATCGGGACGCAATTGGATCTCGCGGGCCGGATCCGCCCCGGCGATGATCCCCACATCACGGGTCACCTGGATCAACGGCTTGAACACCGCGCCATCCAGCCAACCCCAGATCTGCGCCAACACCCCGAAAATCACAAACACCAGCAACAGCAGATAGACCAACCGGCTCTGCAACCACGCATACGTGGCGGCATCCACCTCGGGCATGCTCCGCGACGCCTCCCAGACGATTCCGCCCAGCCCCCCCAAGGCCAACAGCAGAAAGATCCCCAATATTCCCCAAAAACGACTACGAATATTCATGTTCCATCAATCGTTGGCCAATCCCAGCATGGCTCGTACCTTGAGCACCAGTTCACGGGTGGCGAAGGGCTTGGTCACATAGTCGTCCGCACCCAGGGCCAACCCCTTCTCCTGCTCCACCTCGCGTCCCTTGGCGGTCAGCATGACGATCTTCACCCCCTGACAACGCGGATCGGCGCGCAACGCCTCGCACACCTCGTAGCCGTTCTTCTTGGGCATCATCACGTCCAACAACACCAGATCCGGTCGTTTCTCCTCCACCGCCAGAAGCGCGGAGTCTCCATCCCCCACCGAACGCACCGAAAAGCCCTCTTTCTTCATCAAGAACTCCAAGGACAAAACGATATTCGGCGCATCGTCCACGATCAAAATCTCAATCGCCATTCCCGGCTCCCCCACCGACTCTATTGCAACTGCTTCAATCTGAAATGGTGAATCATCAAATCCTTGAACCCATCCACCACCACCAGGGAATCTCGCAGATACTCCTTTTCGAGTCTGCCGAGATTCTCGATTAGCAAATAATCACCCTCTGCCCCATGTTTCAGATGCGGATCCAGCTTCACCCGCACCCGCAAGGCACTCAGAAAATCGAACGCGTCGATCAGATCCGTGCAAAAGGTGCTCTCGAGCACCCCGCGCCGCGCCAGACCACGGATGCGATGGATCGTGTTGGGATCCTTGATGCGATGCTCGAGGGCGAGACTGCGCACCCCGTGAACGATCGGAAACACCCCCCCTCTTTTGAGATCGATCTGCCCCTGTTTGTTCCCCTTTTCCACGATGAACCGATTGAAAAATCCCAGAGGGGTATCGAAGGTCAGGATCGGCTTGGCAAAATGGGCGTAAAAACTCGGGTCGCTCGGCAGATTCTCCAGCATGAAATCCCGCGCGCTTTGGAACAGGATGTTTCGTCCCGCCATGGGACGGGCATCGAAGAAAATCGCCAGCTGCATCAGGTTGGATGGGGATGGCTGGCGAATCCAGGATAAAATCAACCGTTCATAGTCCGCGACCCGTCCGCACCATTGCGGGTTGGTCATCATCACGTTACCCGGGCAGGGAGGATATCCCAACTGCGCCATGGCTGCGGTGAACGCATGGGCAAAGGCTTCATACGCCTCGGTGGGGCAACGCTCGTCGGCGATCATGGCATTGTCCTGATCGCTCTTGGTGATCTGCTCCCCGCGTCCCTCACTCCCCATCACCAGCAGACAAACATGATCCAGAAGCTCCGGCGGGGCCAGCAGATGGGCGGCCTTCTCATAGACCTGACGATCCAGCTCGCGCACCAGGCGACCGATGTGACGCGCCTTGAGCCCCTTGGTGACCAGGGACTCGACCATCATCGGCTGATGGCTAGTGGCGTCGGCCAACTCGGCGAGAGTCGTGGCGCGCAGAATACGCTGAATGGTAAGGGAGGCGTGGTTGGTGAGAAAGGAGAGGAGTTCGGTCAAACCCAGGATCCCGACCACATGGGTGCCCGTGCCGATCACCACGCGACTGATGCCGCGCTTGGTCATGGTCAGGAGTGCCTTGAAAAGCAACTCGTCCGGCGAGGCCATCACCAGCTTCCAGGTGGCGATCGGTCCGATGGGGGAGTCCACGGGCAGTTCGGAAAGGGCCAGGGCGTCGCGGATGTCGGCGCTGGTCAAAACCCCGTGACGCCCCTCTTCGCGCACCAGGATGGCGTCGATGCGACGCGCGCGCATCTTGGCGGCGGCGTCGCGAATCGTGGCGGTCGCATCCAGAATGACCGGTTTGGTCAGATGCAGATCGCGAATGCGCGAGGTGAGCAGGGGGGCGTCGGAGTTCTCGGTGTTTTCGGAGTCCACGATGCATCTCTTCAGGGTCGGTTGACTTGTGGCATCCGTGGCCTTGATACGGCGATTCGACACCCCCGCGCCGCCCGCATGCGATCGCACAGGCCGAGCCACGCGCGTCGCGCCTTGTTCGAAAACGCGCTGCCAGCACAGGTCAACACGCCCTCTGGCCTGACAAATGTCGAAGACGCGCTGCCAGCACAGGTCAACACGCCCTCTGGCCTGACAAATGGCCGACCCCCTGCATGCAGGGGGTCGGCTGGAACAACATCTCAACCTGCGCTTCCGGTCCGGGAACGAAACCGCTCCCGGATCGGATTTTTTCAGGCACATCAGTGACCGGAAGCTCCGGAGGCACCGATGCCGGTTTCGCAGCGCACGGCCTGGGCGTCGTACCGAGACCGCTCGAGCTGTGCCTGCGCACTGTTGTCGAGCTTGGAGCCGATCCAACAACCGAAGAAGGCCAGGGACATCGAGAAGATGGCCGGATCTTTGTACGGGAACAAGGGGGCCGCATTCCCGAACACATCCACCCAGACAGTCTTGGAGAGCACCACCATGGTGATGGTGGAGATCAACCCCAGCGCACCACCGAGGACGGCGCCACGGGTGGTGAGGTTTTTCCAGTAGACCGACAGGATCAGGATCGGGAAGTTGGCCGAGGCGGCGATGGCAAAGGCCAGACCCACCATGAAGGCCACGTTCTGCTTCTCGAACTGGATCCCCAGGTAGATGGCGATGACGCCGATCACCAGGGCGGCGATCTTGGAGATGCGCATCTCGGTCCGCTCATCCACGACGCCCTTTTTCATGGCGCTGGCGTAGATGTCGTGAGAAACCGCGGAAGCGCCCGCCAGGGTCAGACCCGACACCACCGCGAGGATGGTGGCGAAGGCCACGGCGGAGATGAAGCCCAGGAACAGGTCCCCACCGGTGGCATGGGCCAGATGGATGGCCGCCATGTTGTTGCCGCCCATCAGGGTTCCCTTCACCGCGTCGATGTAACGGGCTTCCGGGGCCACCAGCAGCACCGCGCCGAAGCCGATGATGAAGGTGAGGATGTAGAAGTAACCGATGAAGCCGGTGGCGTAGAAGACCGACTTGCGGGCCTCCTTGGCGTTGGAAACGGTGAAGAAGCGCATCAGGATGTGGGGCAGACCCGCGGTACCGAACATCAGGGCCAGACCCAGGGAGATGGCCGAGAGTGGATCGCTGATCAATGCGCCTGGGGCGAAGAGATCCTGTCCTGTTGCCACGATCTTCTTGTGGTCGGCCAGGACGCTCGCCTTGATCCCTTCTTGAGCGGTGGCAAAGAAGTGCTCCAGGTTGAAGCCCGCATGATTGAGGGCGCCCAGGGCGATGAAGGTGGCACCGGAGAGCAGCAGAACGGCCTTGATGATCTGCACCCAGGTGGTGGCGATCATGCCGCCAAAGGCCACATAAAGGATCATCAACACGCCGACGACCACCACCGCGAACTCATACGGCAGACCGAAGAGGGTACGGATCAGCTGACCCGCGCCCACCATCTGCGCGATGAGGTAGAGAATGACGGTGCAGATCGTGCCCAGGGCGGACATGGTGCGCACCGGCACCTGAGACAGACGGAAGGAAACGATGTCCGCGAAGGTGTAGCGGCCCAGGTTACGCAGCTGTTCGGCCATCAAGAAGAGGATGATGGGCCAACCCACCAGCCAACCCACCGAATAGATGAGTCCGTCGTAGCCCTTGGCGAACACCATGGAGGAGATTCCCAGGAACGAGGCTGCCGACATGTAGTCGCCGGCGATGGCCAGGCCGTTCTGGAAACCGGTGATGCCGCCACCGGCGGCGTAGAAGTCCTTCGTGGATTTGGTGCGCGCGGCGGCCCAGTAGGTGATGCCCAGGGTGACGGCCACGAAGATGAAAAACATGATGATGGCGGTGACGTTCAGATTACCCACCGTCGGCTTGGGCGCGTCCGCGGCCCAGAGGAGGGAGGTCCAGGATCCGGCGACCAGGCCGGATGCGAGAGCCGTCAATTGCTTCATTTCGTATCCTCCTTGATCTGACGATTCAATTCATCGAACTCGCTGTTGGCCCGTGCGACATAGATGCCGGTCAACACGAAAGCCGAGACGATGACGCCCACTCCGATGGGAATACCGATCGAAATGACGCTGCCCGCCATGATCTTCGTGCCGAGAAACTTCGGCGCGAAGGCCACGATCAAGATGAACGCGTAGTAGATGAAGAACATCATGATGCTCAAGGTCCAGGAAAATCTGGAACGCTTGACTAGCAGTGCTTGATACTTCGGATTCTTATGAATCCTTTCGATGAGCTGTCGCTCAGCATCTGTACTCATGGGCAGTCTCCTGTTCGAGTGATTGACCTGCTCAAGGCTCCCCTCGTTTCCGCGTGCGTGGTGCGGTTCCCGCGCCAAAAGCTCAGCCTGATTTATTCTGGGGAACGTCGATGAATGGCACCAAAACGGCACCTCCAGCGACGAATACCGGGTTCGCGCCACCCGATTGGCGGATACCGGTCGGTCGCCAGCCGACCGACCGGTGATCTTGAGGCAACCGATCAATTGGTCGGAATGCGTTCGTCGATGAGCTTCTGAACCACGCTCGGATCGGCCAGGGTGGTGGTGTCACCCATGTTGTCCAATTCGTTGGCGGCGATCTTGCGCAGGATGCGGCGCATGATCTTGCCGGAACGGGTCTTGGGCAGGCCGGGAGCCCACTGGAGCACGTCGATGTGGGCGATCGGACCGATCTCCTTGCGCACCAGCGCGCCCAACTCTTTCTTCAGGGCATCGGTCGGGGTCTCGCCCACCATCAGGGTGACGAAGGCATAGATGCCCTGGCCCTTGATCGCATGGGGATAACCGACAACCGCGGCCTCGGCCACCTTCTCGTGCAGCACAAGGGCGGACTCGATCTCGGCGGTACCCAGGTTGTGGCCGGAGACGATGATGATGTCATCCACGCGTCCGGTGATCCAGTGGTAGCCATCCTCGTCGCGACGGCAACCGTCGCCGGGGAAGTAACGGCCCGGATAGGCGGCGAAGTAGGTGTTGAAGAAGCGCTGATGGTCGCCGTAGACGGTGCGCATCATGCCCGGCCAGGGATGGGCGATGGTCAGGATGCCGGCGGTCGGACCCTCTTGCAGCACACCCTTCTCATCCACGATCTCGGGTTGGATGCCAAAGAACGGCAGAGTGGCCGAACCCGGCTTGGTGGCGATGGCGCCCGGCAGCGGCGTGATCATGATGCCGCCGGTCTCGGTCTGCCACCAGGTATCGACGATCGGGCAGCGCCCCTCGCCCACCACATGATAATACCACTCCCAGGCTTCCGGATTGATCGGTTCGCCCACCGAACCGAGCAGACGCAGCGAGGAACGGCTGGTCTTCTTGACCAACTCGTCGCCCTGGGCCATCAACGAACGCAACGCGGTCGGGGCGGTGTAGAAGATGTTGACCTGGTGCTTGTCGATCACCTGCCAGAAGCGCGAGGCGTCCGGATAGGTGGGGATCCCCTCGAAGATCAGGGTGGTGGCGCCGTTGGCGAGCGGCCCGTAAACGATGTAGCTGTGACCGGTGATCCAGCCCACGTCGGCGGTGCACCAGTAGACATCGCCGTCGTGATAATCGAAGACGTAGCGATGGGTGATCGAGGCATAGAGGATGTAGCCGCCGGTGGTATGCAGCACGCCCTTGGGCTTGCCGGTGGAGCCGGAGGTGTAGAGGATGAAGAGCGGATCCTCGGCCTCCATCGGCTCGGCGGGGCAATCCGCGGAAGCGGCGGCCACGGCATCGTGATACCAGACGTCACGGGCCGGATCCATCGGCATCGGGGTGCCGGTCAGGCGCACGGTGAAGACGGTATGCACGGAGGGGCAGACCTTGATCGCCTCGTCCACGTTGACGCGCAACGGGATCTTCTTGGCCCCGCGCACCCCCTCGTCGGCGGTGATCACCGCGCAGCTCTGGGCATCCTGGATGCGATCCTTCAACGACTCCGGCGAGAAACCGCCGAACACCACCGAGTGAACCGCGCCGATGCGGGTGCAGGCCAGCATGGCCACCGCCGCCTCGGGGATCATCGGCATGTAGATGCAGACGCGATCGCCCTTCTTGATGCCACGCGCCTTCATGGCGTTGGCGAAGCGACACACCTCCTCATGCAGCTGACGGTAGGTGATTCTTTTGGAGTTGTTCGGGTCATCCCCTTCCCAGATGATCGCGGTCTGATCGCCACGGGTCTCCAGATGGCGATCCAGGCAGTTGTAGGAGACGTTGACCTGCGCCCCCTCGAACCAGCGGATGTGCGCCTTGTTGAAATCGTAGTCGAGAACCGTGTCCCACTTCTTGAACCAGTGGATCGTCTTTTCGGCCTGCTCGGCCCAGAACCCTTCGGGATCCTGAACGGAACGGGCGTACATGGCATCGTATTGCTCACGATTGATCCATGCGTTGGAGGCAACCTGAGGGGGTACGGAATAGATTTTGTCACTGCTCATACCATGGACTCCTTGGAAACGTGCTTTGCTCGGGTGACATTGTTGGAAGTGATATTCCTCGATTTACAACCGGCAGTACCATCATGGAAAGATGATCATGGTGCAATGCAGCATAATTCTCGCTCCAATTATAGTGCAATGCAACATCAAACCCTTTGTGTCCCCCGGGAATTCTCGGCCTTCCCACGCGAACTGCCTTGAATTTTCCTCGTTCGGTTTACAAAACGAGTATCCCGCCCTCACGGGAAGCTATACATAAGGGAAGATCAGGATTTTGTCAAAGTTAATTCGCGATCACTCCTTTCCATGCTTCGAAAAATCCTTGTTGCGCTGCAATAAAACTCCATCCGGGAGATCGCTTGCAGGCGGAAATATTAAAATTCCCTTAGGGCGTGTTGACATTCAATAATTTGATCCATATCCTGTCTCGCAGGAGGTG